>NZ_CP128187.1:4200000-4500000 GCF_035207705.1 Maribacter sp. BPC-D8 | reverse complement strand
TTTGTCCACCAAAAACCTTCCCTACATTCACGGTCGGCAAACCAAGTAAATCATCTTCTTCAACGTCAAAATCAAATTTCTCAATCTTTGAAATAGCCTTAGCTGCTTTATAAATTGCATTTTCGCCTAAATGTGGCATAGAAGAATGAGCTGTAACCCCAGAAAATGAAAGATTAAGATAAAGTCCGCCTTTATGACCAATTGCAGGAATATTAGCAGTTGGTTCGCCAACAACAATACCACTTGCCTTACCAAGTCTTGGATATGTTTTTATTAAATCTTTAGCGCCTTGACACCCTAATTCTTCACCTGCTGTTAATACCAACCTCACGCCACCTTCAGGAGACCCTAATGAAAAAGCGTTTATTGCAGCTATAACCATAGCCGCAACTCCACTCTTCATATCACTTGATCCTCTACCATATAATTTTCCATTTTTCTCTTCTCCACCAAACGGATCTACTGACCATTTTTCAGCACCTAAAGGAACAGTATCAAAATGCCCAGTAAAAACTATTGGTAAATCAGTTTCAGAAAATCCTTTTCCTGCAATAACATGTATTCGTTTACCTTCAAAAGGCACGTATTCGACATCAAACCCATTTTCCTCCAATAATCCACCCACATATTTAGCCGCATAATACTCGTTACCCGGCGGGTTAACCGTATCCATAGCAATGAGTCTTTTTGTAAGATCCAATACGTTAATCATAATTTGAAATCTTTTAAATTATTAATATTGATTAAATCATTAGACCTAACTGATGATGTCTAATGGCTTGGTTGTTTTCCAATTTCCTCTTGTAAAATCAGGAAACTCTTGTGGGGCACCATTTTGTGCAACAGAAGCTTCACTTAATGCGCCAACTGAACTCCAATAACAACCTTCATATACGTTTTGATCTAAAGGCTCTCCATTTCTTAAACACTCAATAATGCGGTATCTCATTATAAAGTCCATGCCGCCATGTCCTCCCATTTTCTTAGCTAAATCTCCTAAACGTAGGTACAATGGATGCTCATACTTTTCAAATATCTTTTGTAATTGCTCTCCTTCTGCATATTCATGGTGATTTTCAGGACCTCCCTCAACGCCACCTTCTAGTGCAACACGAGTTGGAAAACCAGTCAAAGTACCTTTTGTTCCTTGAATCAGGTTATGTCTAGTATAAGGTCTAGGGCTAGTTTCGTCCCACTGAACCATAATTGTTCTACCTAAATGCGTTTTAACGATAGATGTATTTATATCACCACCCTTAAAATCTAATTGGTTCCACTTATGGTCAGGCGGAAAGTTTTTAGCAGCATACAAATTCCTTCCTTTTCCTGGAGAAGAAAATGAGTTTATAAATTTGAAGTTATCTTCTCCCCTTGCCAAATTCATGTATTGAGCAACCGGACCTAAACCATGTGTTGGATAAAGGTTACCATCGCGATTTGCATATTCATATGTTCGCCAAGAACCAGTGCCACGTTCTACATCGTTCATCTGAAATCTTAATTCATGTATATAGGCAGCCTCCCCATGAAGTAATTCGCCAATAACACCCTTTCTACACATATTCAAATAGAGTAATTCTTCTCTATTATAATTGACATTTTCCATCATCATACAATGCTTCTGGGTTTTCTCAGAAGTATCAACTATCTCCCACATTTCTTCTATAGTCAAAGCAAGGGGAACTTCCACAAAAACGTGTGCTCCGCTTTTCATAGCTTCAATCGCCATCGGTGCATGTAAAGACCATGGAGTACAAACAAAAACAGCATCTGGCTTTTCTTTTTTTAGCATTTTTTTCCAATCGTTTTCACCATCGGTATATAAAGTAATATCCTTATGTCGGGTTCCTGCACCGTTCTCTATACAAGCCTTCGCAGATCTTTCTGCTAAATCTTCATATAAGTCGCTGATTGCAACAACCTCTGTTCCTTCAATAGCGGAAATTTGCTCAACGTGTCCCGCTCCTCGATCACCTACACCTATAAACGCACATCTAACTGTATCTAATTTTGGTGCTGAAAAACCGCCCATATAAATGGCTCCTGGTTTTGATGCCGGTATACTATTAATACTGCTACCAAGAATTGAATTTGACCATACCGAGGCAGATGCCAAACCCATACCTGCAATCGATGTTTTTTTTATAAAATTTCTTCTATTCGAACTCATGATTTATGTTTTTTCTATTAAATATTATATTTCTAAATAGCCTGGTATTTGCTAATTTTAAAGTGCTGCTTTATACTTTACAACTTCATCTTCAGTAATACTTGGGTGACCGTTACCAAATGACGCCCTTACATAACTAAGCACATCTGCCAACTCTTTATCTGTAAGGAATTTAAAACTGGGCATATCTTGGTTATATGTTTTTCCTTGAACTACCAACTTACCAGACATCCCCTCAATTACACTTTTCATGAATCTCTCTTTATCGCCAACACCTTCTGTTTTCGATAATGGAGGAAAAAAACCATCGCTGCCAGAACCATCGGCTTTATGACAAGAGGCACAATATTTTTGATAAACAGCCATACCCGCACCTGCAATACCATTGGCCATAGCATCATTATCAACAGGCGTCTGTTTCTCTGTCATCTCTACCAAACTGCTCCTTAAATCGTCACTTGCCTGTCGAATTCTAATTATACGATCATCATTTATCATTGGTAATTTTGCATCACTATAAAATTCAGGATTGGCTTTTGGGTGCCAGTCTTTATTACTAGTACATAAATATATATCGCCATTAGGCGCTACTATAACATCTCTAATTCTACCAAACTGTCTATTGAAAGCTACGCTCTCCCCTTCTACTTTTGTTCCGTCCGAAGAAAGATTTAAAACTCTTAAGCTTGTACCTTTTAGAGAACCCACCAGAATACTGTTAGTCCACTCAGGAATTGTGCTTGAACCAAAATAAGCGATACCTGAAGGTGCAATGGTTGGTGTCCATTCTTTTATAGGCTCTACTATTGTAGAATCTTTACAGTATGCAATTTCATAAGGTTCATTACAGTAGCCTGTAACATCTGGCCAACCGTAATTGCCATTTGCTTTTATAATATTCAATTCATCATCATTAGCTTCGCCATGCTCTGAACTATATAATATATTATTGGCCATCACCAAGCCTTGCACATTTCTGTGACCTCTAGAATAAACAGGACTATCTTTTATAGGATTATCGGCAGGTATGGAACCATCAAGATTTAATCTCAATATTTTGCCTGATATCACATTCGTATTCTGAGCTAGTCTTTTCTTTCCGGCATCACCAAGGCACAAGAAAACTTTATCATCTGGAGAAATCACAATTCTACTTCCGTTATGATAGCTTCTTCCAGGTATATCTTCCAACAATATTATAGGGGTTTCTAACTTTCCATCTTTATAAGTATATCTAACCAATTTAGACCATATCTCATCATTTTTAGAATAGGTATAATGCAAGAAAACATAAGGATGAAGGTCCATATTTGGATGTACAGCAAAACCTAAAAGACCATAAGATTTCTTAACTAAAACATCATCTACCTGTAATAGCGTTTTTATTTCTCCAGTTTCCGTATTCAATTGGTTAACTGTCCCTTTTATTTCTGTAAACCACAAAATATTACTATCCTCCCCACCCCAGCAAAGATCCCAAGGATACTCCAAATTTGAAGCGACAACAGAAACGGCCAATTCAGAAGTCTCTAAAGTTTTTTTAAATAAATACTTTTGATAAGATGTGTTTTCACTTGATTTTTTATTAGTATCGGCACAGGAAAAATTCAATACTATCACCAACAAAACACAAGTATTTAAAGCTCTTACAATTATATTTCGTTTTAAATTCATTCTTTTCTTTTTAATATTAAGTGACTATGATAGTCTCTACAAAATGACCAACTACCTACCCCACCTCTGGGCCCGCAATTAAAAATTGCTTATTTACCAAACCTGCAAAAGAATTATCTTTCAAATACATTCTTACAAATGACCTTTGAAAAGAGAACCCTAAACCAGCTAATCGCTCTTTGAACTTGAACTGATCATGCAAAACATCGATTACTATAGATTGACCGATGTTATGTTCAAGAATAATCTCAATGAGGTTTAAAGCATCATCTACGGTTTCTGCCATAAGTGGACCTAGTTGAAAATAATTGCTGCCGGGTCTTAAGAAAACATACCCTACGATACACTCATTTCTAATAAGACACCATGCTTTATTTTTTTTCTTTAAAAAATTGAATAACTCAATTCTGTTGGCTCCAAAAAAATTTAAATCAAGTTTAGACAACTCTTCCATATCATTTTCTGATATAGCCCTAACAGTATCTCTACTCCTATTATTTATAGTTGTACCAAAATCGGTAATTATCATTCGGTCAATTTCCAATTCTTCTTGAAATCCTAATTTTTTATACACTGGAATACCTGCCGCAGTCGCATCTAATTTTATCGATTTACAACCTTCTAATTTTTCAATAATCGTATTCAATAGATTCTTACTAACTCCCAATCCTCGAAAGGCTTTAGATACTAGCATCATCCCTATCCACGCAACATCATTTTTATAATTTATGGCTGTTACCGTACCAATTATTGCATTATTGTATGTTGCTACAAGACATAAATTAGAATTCAGTTCTAAAAACATTTGCCAATCTACCTGGGTTTGATTCCAATTTTCTGCAAGAACCAATTTCATTGCTCCTGGTATATCTTTGGCAACCATTTGTCTGACTAAAATATTTTTTGGTACAATTTCCATATCTACTTTTTATTTAAGCCAACCCTCTAGATTCTCTGCTATAAAATCATCATCATTAAGTTCAGGGTAAGCCTTATAAATTCTATCTATTTCTGCTTTTTGTAAGGGGTCTAAATAATCATTTTCATTCAAGGTCCAGGTACCTTCTAAAAGCCCTTGTCTTCTTAATACTTCATGCAAACCCACAATACAGCCTTTGAAATTATTTGCAGCATCAAAAAACGCAGCATTACTATCTGTAATTTTAGCTGCCATGCTTAACATTTTAATCGAGTCTGTAGAATAAGTTCCTTTCTTGATATTTTCTAAAAGAATTACAGCCTCTTTTGCCCAAACTGACCAATGCCCTAATAAGCCACCTACAATTCTTTTCTTTATGACTACACCATTTGATTGTACTTCAAATTCAGTCATTAGATCAACCAAAATATTATCATCATTACCCGTATATAATGCTATTTGATCTGCCCGACCAGACTCCACAACAGCACGAACTACATCAAAAGTTTGATATCTATTAAAAGGAGCCATCTTAATTGCAACGACGTTTTCAATTTGTGCAAACTCTAGCCAAAAATCAAAATCTAAATAACGCCCACCCACAGCAGTTTGCATATAAAAACCTATTATGGGTATCACTTTAGATACCTCTCTACAGTGATTCAATAAATCTTTATTAGATGCATGTGGTAATGAAGCAAGACTTAACAAAACAGCTTGATACCCTAAATCTGACGCTAGCTGAGCTTCTTGTATCGCTTGATTGGTATCACCCATTACGCCAGCAATACGAAGAATGGTTCTATTTGTTTTCGATGTATAGCTATCCATTTCTTCTTTAGCCAATTCTAATACTGGTTTAAAAAGATTTACATCTGGTTTTCTTATTTCAAATTGGGTCGTATGAACGCCTACTGCCAAACCTCCAACGCCTGCATCTAAATAGTATCTTGATAAAGCTCTTTGCCTTTTTTCGTCTAACTTTCTATCTTGATTTAATGCCAAAGGATGTGCTGGAATTACGGTACCCTCATGAAGTAATTCTTTCGCTTTTGGAGATAATTTATTTATGCTCATATGTACTCTTTAAAATTTTTTACCGTTTTTTGACTCAGCGGTATTAGCAATCTGTATGCTTTTTTTGAAATCTGTTCTATAACTACTTACTCTGATAGACTCTATTAAAAAGTCCTTGAGACGTTTTAATACTTTCCGTCTTTGACTTCAAAATGTGTGGGCTTTCCATGAACTGACTTTTCTGTATTTACCCAATCAGCTGTCCATTGAATAACCTCATCGATAGAAACTTCTGGACCACCCATTTCTTTTGCAATTAATGACGAATTTGAAAGAAGTGCTACATCATCTTCCTCTCCTGTAACAACCACTTCTTTATCCATAAGCTGTCCAAATTTAGTAGCTACATCTTTTACCGATATTGTTTCCAGCCCTGTAATATTCAGTATTTTAGCAGGACTCTCACACATTAACAATGACCGTAATACAAAAGCATTAGCATCGCCTTGCCAGATCACATTGGCATACCCCATAGTAACATCTACAGGTTTATTATTCTTAACTTTCAAGGCTATATCTACTAAAACCCCATACCTCATTTCAACAGCATAATTAAGCCTGATTAATGAAATTGGAGTCTTGTTTTCCATACTTCCGTATTGAAACAAGCGCTCTCTACCTAAACATGATTGTGCATATTCACCAACCGGTAGTGCTTGATCTGATTCTAAAGAACCTCCAGAATTAACATCTACCAAAGGATAAACACAGCCTGTAGAAAGTGCTACGATACGCGATTTCTTATACTGCTCAACCACTAACCCTGGAATAAAAGAATTCATAACCCACGTGTAAGGTTCGTTACCCTGTGTACCAAATTTTGTACCTGCCAAGTAAATTACATTTTCAACATCTGGTAGGCTTTTTATAAAATCTTGATTAACAAGGTTACCAGCGATTGTTTCAATACCAAGAGATTCTAAATAATCTTTATTCGTTGCTTGACTAAAACGAGAAACGCCAATTATCCTCTTCGTAACACCTGCCAAGTCACAGGCTCTTTTAGCCATATGAGCCATAGAAATACCCATTTTTCCAGAAACACCTAAGAAGATAATATCTCCTTTAAGTTCTTTCATCATATTTACTACAGATAGCGTTGGTCTAGATATGGCTTCTTCCAATTCTTCTTCATTCTTAAAAACCTCTGGATATGTCTTTTTCATCGTTCTTTATTATTAATTATTTCATTTAAATTTTACAGCCCATTACATTGTTAAATACCCAATAAGTTTTCCGTACATAAAATAGACAAGAGCACTAATTAGAATAAAACCAATAACCGCCATAATGTTTTGTAGCATACTGTTCTTATACTTGCCCATTATAGACTTGCTATTAAGAACCAAAAACAGACCTATAGCAATAAGTGGCACCCCAAGTATAGAAGACGCTTGAGCCATTATTAATGCATATATTACATTACCACTAAAAAAGACGGCAATGATCATACCTGCCAATAATATTATAGCCGTAAATACTTTAGGCATCTTTTCGTTCATTGAACTACCTAAGCCCATGCTATCTGCCAATAACCCACCACCAGTAACCGAATTGACCACAAGCGAAGAAAATGCTGCAGCCATAAAACCAAAACCAAATATATATTTAGCAAAACTGCCTAGTAACATTTCTAATTGAATAGCCATATCTGCTGCAGAGTTCACTGATATTCCCTTAGGTTTTAATGTTGCAGCTGCTGTAACCACTACAAGTGTCGATATTAAAGCAAGTAGAAACACCCCAATTTTAGTATCTCTTATACTTTTATGCATATCTGCTAACTTCCAACCTTTACCTTGTACAAGGTATGCTTGAAAAAAGGCATTATGTAATACAAAAGTTGTCCCCACCAGAGCCGCTATTTCATTAAAATCATTACTAGAAACTGCTCTTGGTATAAAGCCCATAGCGGCAGCTTCTAAATCTGGTTTTATGAAAATAAGGTTGATGATGAACGCTAAAATTAAAATGACCACCATAAACATCATTATTTGCTCAAGTGCTTTATATAAGTTTTTTGTAAAAAATACTAGCACAATTGCCAAAGGCGTAAATATTAAGGGCCAAATAGTTTCATTAATTCCGGTTAGCGTCTTCATACCCATACCGACCCCTAGATTATTACCAAACTGAAAACTCATTGCTGCTAAAAATGAACATACCCCAATGGCTACTGAGAACCATTTTCCATATTTTTCAGCAATCGTAGTCAACAGAGATTTCTCATGTAAAACACCATAACGTACACTCATTGTAGTATAAACACTCATAGAAATTGCTCCTAACGCTATTACCCATAATAACGAATAACCATGCGTAGCCCCAATTTGAGAAGAAACCGTAATACTACCAGGACCCAGAACTACTGCTGCTATAATAAACCCAGGACCTAAGGCTTTGAAGAAATTTTGTATTTTAGATTTCATTTAGATGGTTGGTATTGTACATATACAGGGTTAGATAATTGTTTGTAAAGCTTCTGTATTTCTTTGGATGGGTTCTCTCTATCAACTTTAAAAACTGAATACACATTGTCTTCAAAGTATCTACTACCTTTTGGTACTTTTAATTCGCCACTATCTACAAACCTCCTGTCCCAGTATCGCCCCTCATTATAAGAGTATGATATTTTAGTTTGAGCATCGGTCATTGGTGACATAGCACCATCTAAATTTTTATAATCAAATCGAATTCGAAGGCTTCCAAACCCATAATTAGTACTGTCATTATAAAAACCAAACCAATTCGCATTTGCATCAATTGGATGCTTACGAAGTTCTTTAACCGTATAATGAGAAATTAACGGAGGTTTATCATACAATATGACCGTCTTTACTTTTCCATCCTTAAGCGGGGTAAATGCATGTGTAAAGAACTTGTTCATTGTCATTTCGTCATTTCTCAACATGGTTACTGTTAAACTATCAATCATTGTCATTTCTGAAGAAAAACGAAAGAATGGTTGACCTGCATAAAACTTATATTCTCCCTTAAGTTGAATTTCTTCATAACCTTTGACTTTTCCTGAACGATATATCGAAATAACATAAGGTCCTTTATCTATATGAATTGAATCAAATTCATGTAAATGTGCCATTGTTTTATAGTCTTGATTTTTCTTTTGAAAACTAGGAGACCAATGCATTTTAATATCTGGTCGTTCTAATTTTATTCCGTCAAATTCTTTTAAAGAAATAGAAGTAATTTGCCCTGGGGCTAAGGGTATATTTTTTGAAGATCTTTTTGATGTTAAGTCTGCCCTGTAAAATTCATTTTCAACAAAAAGGTTCAACCATTCCCCTTCTGTTTTTAAATCGGTAGAAATTTCTTCATCTTTTTCAATAACCACCTGATACCTATTTATTTCATTTGATTGAATTTTAATAGGAAATAAACATCTAACATGATTTGAGTCTAGCAATACTTCTGACTCATTTAAAATCTGACCTTTTACTGTACTACCATCATTCTTGTCTATTAAGTAAATAGCTTTATTCTTAAGTTGATGTGTATCTACAGGTATCTTTACCTCTATATATTCTAAACCACGAGCTACACCTATTGGCTCGGTAATGGTCAAAGTGCCTATAACACCTTCATCTTTACAAGAAAAAAATATTAATAGTAGAGCTCCAATTAAAATGTAACCACAGGTACTTAAAAAAATAATTCTCGATTTCATTTCTTTGTGTCTTATTATTTAAAGCCTAACTAAATTTCATTAATCTCTTCTGTTAATATCCCACCAAACCCTATACACAAAGGGATAACAAGAATTTTAAAATAAAAAAATCAATTGCGACCAGTCACTAAATAGTCACTACTAAAATCTTAGAAGATTTAGCTGTCTACATAAATAGTATGTGCTCTTTATGGATAAAAACAATTACAATAAACCAATCTTGACTATACAGACAATAGATTGGTACTACTCAAGCCAGATGCCATTTAACATTACCCTTTTAATGTTATACATATCTTGTATGTTTTCAGTGGGATTACCACTAATTAAAAGTAAATCTGCTTGTTTGCCTTTTTCAATACTACCAAGGCGATGGTCTATTTTTAAAAACTTAGCATTCTCTAAAGTAGATGCCTTCATAATTGCACCATTACCCATACCTGTTTTAGAAAGTAAATCCATTTCATGTTGATATGACCAGCCCATTTTAGCATAAGGCACCCATGGCCCGTGAGAACCAACTGCAATTCTCACATTAGCTTTTGCACATCTACCAATAAATTCACTCATATGCTGAAAAGCAATTAATGCTGTACTATCTGTTTTATCGCCTTCAATGATATACTCATATGGACCTAATGTTGGTGTTAAAAAAGTTTGATGTTCTTCAAAAAATTTAATCAAAGAATCTGCTTTTTTACCATTTACATCAATGTCTTTCCACATTTCTAATCGTCCAGAAATTCGTGACTTATTATTTGCCATCATTTTTTGACGAAACGCTTCAGCTTTTCTTTTAGAAACCAATGCGGTTCCTAATGATGTTATATGTTCAACTCCATCTAAACCAGCCAAAACTGCTTGTCTTACATCTGTAATTTCTAAATGGGCAGTAACCGGCAACCCTTTACTGTGAGCTATATCGGTCACTTCTTTAATTAAACCAAGAGGTAAATTTTGATAAATTTTAATAGCTGATACATTCTGACTAAAGAGATAATCCATAGCCTCTTTTACTTCGGCTTTATCCCTAACCATATAAGAATCTTTAGGCCATGATGGTGGCGGCATATCTATATGTGGACCTGTTAAAAATAATCTAGGAAGTGGATCACCAGTTTCACGTTCAAAATCAAAAGCTTCTATCCATTGCCCTGGATCTCTAACAGAGGTTACTCCATTACGAACAAATTTTGTAGGGAAATGTTTAACATGGTCATAATGAAAATGGGCATCGACCAAACCTGGCATAAGAGTAAGACTATCACCTTCAATTACCGTAGCACTCTCTGGTATTTCTATTTCTTCTTTTGGACCTACCTCATCAATTAAACCATTTCGAACAATAACAGTAGAATTTTCAATAGTAGATTCGCTTAATCCATCAAAAAGTGATACTCCAACGATTGCATATATACTATCGCCTAAAGGAATCTCCTCATGATTTACCTCTACCGGAAAAAATTTTATTTCTTTTTCAGAACCTTGTTCTTGCAAATTCTCTTTACAAGAAAAAAAGATTATTACAATTGATAGATATAATAAGCTATACTTCTTCATTTTAGTTTTGTTTAATGATACAAAACCAGTAACTCTAAAATTTATTTATGTTCATTGGTATAAAGGCATTCTTCCTAAGAATGAATGCCCTATATACAACTAAACTAACAAACTCTTAGTAACCTGGATTCTGAACGAAATTCTGATTCTTGTCTATTTCTCCCTGTGGTATTGGCCACAAATATCTAAACTCACTAAAATTTGATTGAGGCTCTAATCCTGATGGGCCAAAAACTTCACTTCCTAAATCCCTACGTACAATATCATACCATCTTTTAAATTCAAACGCTAATTCGATACGTCTTTCCTCCAAAATTATAGTTCGTAAATTATCAGTCCCAGTTGCCATAACATCTTCAGGATAAATGGACGGAGCGTAACTGTCATAACCACTACCATAAAAATCAATAGTTCCTGCATTTCTCGCACGACCTCTAATTTGATTTACATAACCTATAGCTTCGGAAGCAAGCCCTAATTCATTGGCAGATTCTGCTGCAATAAGTAAAACTTCGGCATACCTAAAAGCTGCGTGATCAAAATCAGATCTCCAACCAGCAGTTGTTCTTCCTTCTCCCGGAAATCTATTAAACTTTGCGATATGAGGTCTAGCAACCTCGAATTCAGAAAATGGCCTAACAATATCTGTATCATCAGCCAATATCAATGAATCGGCCATACTCACTTTTAGTCTATAATCGTTGGCATCCCAACTACTGTAAACATTAATATGAGGGACTAGCATACTCCAGCCTCTAATAGGTTTTGCACCACCTTCAACACCGTTAAACGGTCCAATTTTATTATCATTTTCATAAGTAATTGGATTTGGATTTTCACCAGTTTGATTGCCCGTAAAATCTATAGAAAAGATATACTCTTGAGAACCCCATTGTTCACTTTCTCTAAACACATCTTGAAAATCATCTGCCAATGCGTAATTTAATGTCCCTGCATTATCAACCACCCATTTTGCTTTATCATACGAATTTTGCCAATCTTCTATAGTCATATATACAGAAGCTAAATAAGAAGCTGCTGTTCCCTTTGAAGGTCTTGACCTTACACTACCTCGTGGTTCCATTTCTAAATTATTAAAAGCAAATGTCAAATCTTCTATAATTTTCACATATACTTCTTCTGTAGTAGACTGCTCAATGCTTAATGGATCTTCTATATCTGGACTATCAATATAGGGTATATTACCATAAAGCCTTACTAAATGATAATACATAAAAGCCCTTACAAACCTTGCTTCACCTTCTGCCAAATTCTTATCACTCTCATCTACATCATCGCCTAAGAGCTCTACTCCTTGAATAGCAGTATTAGCTGTTGCTATAGTTTGGTACGATGTAGCCCAAACACCACTTACAAAAGAATTTGTAGGGGTCACTAAGAAAGGACTAAACTCAGTATAATCACTAAATTCAAGTCCGTTATCAACCATATCGCTTGATAATTGTAATGGCGTGGTAAGTCCACTTCCATAATAATTTGAAGATGCCATTAAACCATACGTGCCATCTGTCATTGCATTAACATCATCTATTGTATTAAAAAAACCGATGGGAGTTAATGTACCAACTGGTTCTTCATCTAATTCTGCACAGCCAACAAATGTCAAAATAGCTAGTGCAGAAAATTTTATTATATTCTTCATAATTATATTTTTATTTATTGTTGATTACTAAAACCCGATGCTTAGTCCTAAAGTGTAAGATTTTACATTAGGGTAACTACCATAATCCAGTCCAAGATTACTACTTGAATTACTATAAGATACTTCTGGATCAACGCCTTTATAATCTGTAAATGTGATTAAGTTTTGACCACTTATATATAGCCTAGCTGATGATAATTTAATTTTTGACAATAATGATTCAGGAAAATTATAACCTAAAGAAATGTTTTTTACTCTGATATAGCTACTATCATCTATCCATCTGTCAGATGTAACATAACTTCTACTAATTCGAGCCTGTGGTATATCTGTATCAGTATTAGTTGGTGTCCATCTATTAAGTGCTTCGGTAGTTACATTGGTTCTGCCATTTAAAGCTCCTAATTCCATTAGGGTGTAATTCATCATTTCACCGCCTTCTGATCCTTGAACAAAAATGTTAAGACTTAGATTTTTATAGCTAAAATCATTGTTCCAACCCCAAGTAAAATCTGGGTGAGGATTTCCAATAACACTACGATCATCATCAGTCAATGCTCCATCTCCATTAAGATCTTTAAACTTTTCACCGCCAACTTCTTCTCCTCCTTCAAGTATAATATCGTCTGCTTGAACAACACCATCGTAAACATAACCCCAAAATTGACCTACTGACAGACCTTCTCTTAATATCTGTGTATTTCCCGCTCCAGACAAAGGTGCCGAAGAATAGTAAATATCATTTCCTTCAGTATCGTTATCAACTAGTTTAATAATCTCATTATCATTAAATGAAATATTGGCAAATGTTTTCCATTTAAAATCGCCTTGAAAAATAGCTGCATTTACTGCAAATTCAAATCCTTTATTTTGTACCGTACCAATATTTTGTAGCTGTGTTTCAAAACCAGTATAATTTGGAGTAGGAACATTAAATAAAAGGTCGTTTGTCTCCATTATGTAGTAATCGGCAGTAAAACCAAATCTATTTCCTAAAACACCAAAGTCCAAACCAATATTTGTTTGAGTTGTAGTTTCCCATGTTAGGTCGTTATTAGAAATTGTTGAAGGTCTTAAGGCTGTTACCGCATTACCTTGTACTGTTGTAAAAACATCTGTAAATGAGGCTAAAGACTGATAAGGACTGATAGCTTGGTTACCAACTTGACCATAACTTGTACGAAGTTTTAGTAAACTAATAGTATTAGAATCGACTAGAAATTCTTCATCAGAAATTTTCCAACCAAAGGCAGCAGAAGGAAAAAATCCGTATTTTTTATTTTCTGCGAATACAGAAGCTCCTTCGTAACGACCAGTGAACGTAAATAAATACTTATCGTTCAAGGTATAGTTCAATCTACCGAAGAATGCTTCAAAAGTAGATTTTGTCAATTCTGAATCAACAGATGCCGCATTTGTACCTGCACCTAAATTCCAAAATGAAAAAGAATCAGAAATAAAACCTGAAGTTATAGTAGATGAAATTTCGGTTCTATCTTTTTGATAAGAATAACCTGCCATTAATGAGATATCGTGGATATCAGCAAACACCTTAGAATAGTTTAAATAATTCTCATTGATTAAACTTGTGTTTCTATAATTAATAAAGGTTGCTTCACCACCAGTGCCATTACCACGCTCTAAAGTTGTTGGGTAATACTGACCTGTTCTTGATCCATTCGCTTTGACACCTAATGTTGACTTAAATTTTAAGCCATCAGCAATACCAATTTCAGCATATACATTACCTTGAAACAAATCGCTAATAACTTCATTCTGGTACTCGGTAGCCATAGCATATGGGTTATCAATAGGATAACCAACCACACTCAACGAATAAACGCCATTTTCATCAACTAGACCTTGAGTAGGAGAGAATTTATAAGCTCCCGAAACAACTCCTGTTTGAGATGCATCACCACCTTCTTGAGTTCTAACTCCGTTTCTATTGGTTCTACGTGCGAAAAGACTTGACCCTATATTTACTGACTCAGAAACTTTTAAATCTAAATTAGATGTTATAGAGTATCTCTTATAATCAGAATCTTTAATAACGCCTTGTTGGTCAAAAATTGCACCTGATAAATAATAGCTTAATTTATCTGTACCACCAGAAACTGATAATTGGTAATTTTGAACATCACCTGGTCTATAAATTTCATCTTGCCAGTCTGTTCCAGCTCCAGTTAATTCAGGAACAAAATCTGGATATAGTTCTTGAATATAGCTGGTAAACTGATCAGCGTTTAGTAAATCTAAATTATTGATTTCTGTCTGAGAAGAGTAAGAAGATGAAAAACTAAATTGCGGTTTCCCTTCCGTTCCTCTTTTAGTAGTTACAATAACAACTCCATTTGCTCCTCTAGCTCCATAAATAGCTGTTGATGAAGCATCTTTAAGAATCTCCATAGACTTAATATCTTCAGATGGAGGCATTATACCACCTATAAATCCGTCAACTACAATTAATGGATCATTACCCGCATTAATAGAAGTATTACCACGAATTTGGATACTGTAATCTGATCCAGGAGCACCATTTGTAGATTGTACAGTAACACCCGCTGCTCTACCCTGTAATGCCTGGGTAGCATCTACTACAGGAAAAGCAACTAAATCTTCAGAACTAACTGATGATACAGAACCGGTCAAATCACTTTTCTTTACACTTCCATACCCTACAACAACAACTTCATCTAAACCTGCAGCATCTTCCTCTAGTTTAACAGAAATATTAGTTTGCCCATCTATGGATACCTCACGTGTAGAAAACCCTAAATAAGAAATTACTAAAACACCATTGTCATCTTGAATATCTAAGGAAAATTTACCGTCAAAATCTGTTTGCGTTCCGTTGGTAGTTCCTTTTTCAACAATACTTGCACCTGGTAATGGCTGATTCTTAGAATCTAATACTACACCTTCTATTAAAGTCTGTTGAATAGTACTAACCGTGCTTACTTTTGAATCTTTCGCAGATGCCGATGGTATTTTTCTTACCAAATAAACGCGCCTGTCATTTACATTAAAAGTAGACTTGCTATTTTTGAAAATCTTATTTAAGATAGTATCTATACCTTCATTTTTAACTTTAATAGATACAGTTCTATTTAAATCTACATCCTCTATTTTATATACAAACTGAAATTCAGTAGTACTTTCAATCTCATCTAAGAGATTACCTATAGAAACGTTATTAAATTCTAAAGTTATTTTCGTGCGTTGTGAATAGCTATCATTGGCATGTAGACCAAAAAAAGTAACCAATATAAGCAGCGTACTTAATTTCATTTTTAAATTATAAGAAGATAAAGGATATCGCCTTCTTGAGTAGTTAAGAAGTTTTTTCATACTTTTAAGGTGTTAAAATGTGGTTATTATTATTATAATCACTACTACTAAATCGGGAAATGTTCGAGCATTTTCCGGTTTTTTTTGTCTTTAATGACAAGATGCAGTCAGTAATTATTTTCTTGGTATTCTTTTTTAGACTGTACTGTTTAGTTCACTAGCATCTGTTTTTAATTATTTATAATTTCTTTTTATTATTCGATTACTACTTTACCATCATCCATAATCTTATACTCTAGACCATAGTTGAATTTTAGTTCTTCAAGTACTTTTTCAATTGGTTGATTCCCGAAATTAGCATTGAACTTCTTAGCAGATATAACGCTATTATTGTTAACAATAGAAACATTATAATGTCTTTCAAGCTTCTTGACAATGTTATCAAAAGTCATATCTCGAAAAATAAGCTCCCCAAACATCCAAGAAGTATATATTTCAGTATTGACTTGATTTTTATCGAGCTCTCCATTTATCTTACCAAAACTACCTTTATAACCTGGTTCTAATAAAATCTCATCTTTAGCACCGTTCCTACTTATATTACTTGACATACTTACTGAGCCTTCAATAAGCACAACTTCTGTTGTTTCATCTTCAGGGTATGTCGAAATATTAAATTGCGTTCCTAATACTCGAACATTTAATTCCCCTGCATTGACTATAAATGGATGTGCAGAATCTTTTGCTACGTTCAAGTAGGCTTCACCTGAAATAAATACGTTTCTATCTTGACCCTTTAAAAATTTGACCGGATATTTTAAAGATGAACCAGCATTAAGAGTTGCGATTGTACCATCTGAAAGTTTTAATTCAAATTTTCTTCCAAAAGGCACATTCAATGTATTGAACACAAGTTCTTCAACACTACTATCTTCTGAATAAACTAATTGATTTCCATTTTGCTGACCTAATACAGCACCTGTCTTATCGGTAACTTTAACCGTTCCGTTTTCCTCTATCACCTTTAAACTTCCATCTTCAAGTTCTAGAGTAATCGCATTTTCTGGAATGTTATATGAAGTAGAAGAATTCGTATTAATAAAATTATAACCTAATACCCCAATAAAGATAGCAGCAGTAGCCGCTAATAATTTCCATGTATTGGTTTTACCCTTTTTCAAATTAGTTTGAGTACTTATCTCACTCCACAAAGAATCTTTGAAATCCTTTTTATCAGATTCATTCTTAAATTGTACATTCTTATTTACTGAAGAAACCTCTTCATTAAATGTATTAAGAAGGTTGTTCTCTTCCTCAGAAATTGAACCATCCAAGTACTTTTTTAATAATTCACGAAATTCGTGTTCACGCATATTTATATCTCTATAATTATATGAACCGAATAAGCCATCTAACTCACATTAAAAAATTGAGTTTAACATTTTATTAACATATTTTGACTGGATGAGCTACACCGTAAAGAATAACAGAACTATTATTATAGTGATAATATTAATTAAAAAAGAAAAAGATTATTATTGGTAATTTATGCAGTAATCCTAAGTTTCGTCTAATTAATTTAAGTGCTAAAGACACCTGATTTTCAACAGACCGCTTAGATATACCTAATTGTGAAGCGATTTCTTCATTAGTATTGTTTTCAACTCTACTTAGTTGATAAACTTCTTGACATCGTGGAGATAATTCTTTTAAAGAATTAGTTATGACAATTTTAGTTTCTTCTAAATCGTATTGATTTTCGATTTCCGGTTTACAACATCTTAATGAATCAATTACATTAAGTTGCACTGTATTGAATTTATTATCCCTTAAATATTTAAAACAACCATAACTAACTGCTCTAAATATATAAGCTTCAAAATTCTTAATTTCTCTACCTTCTCTCCTTTTCCATAATTCTACCCAAATATCTTGAACAATATCTTTAGCAACATCTTCATTAGAAAGTATACTTTTAGCTTTCAGAAACATAGATTCCCAATACAGCTCAAACAGTTTTTGAAACGCCTTTCGGTTTCCGTTTCTATACTGAGAAAGAAGCAATTCGTTCGTGTAAGCTTTTTCTTTCGGCATTGTAATCGACTATTCAATTATGAACCTTGATTGATTATAAATGTATAAAAAAATACATTACATAGTCCTTCTCAATATTTGGTTTAGGTAAATAAAAAGCAGTAAGGAGCCAAAATATTTAATGGATTAGGTAAATTAAAATTCATCATTAAATAGTATTCAAGCATTATTACCACCAGCAAATAAACCAAAACAATACTTCTTTAAATAAATGTATTACAGGTAATTGCAAAACATTCATTTATATGAAATAAAAAGTAAATAGCTAGAAATAGCTTACAAATAAGTGATATAATTAAGCTATTTATATACAATTATGAGTATAGTAAAATTGACAATAACTTAATATCAATTTAAAATCTAGCATAGCAAATTGTTTAGAAATCATAGTATCATTTCCAATTCATAAATATTAACAAAATGTTAAACTCGATTTTTTGATGTGAGTTAGTTGGCTCATTTGGTTCATATATGTATACCAAGTAAAAACAATCCCCATAAATCTATAGATGTTTCAATACTAAATTTTACTAACAAAATTATAACCAGAAGCCATTTTTACATAAAACCAATTCAAAAATATGAGAAGAGCGATTTTAATTTCACTAATCTTAATAACTGTCTTTAATGCTTACTCTCAAAATGAAGAAAAAATAGATATAACAATACTAGAAGATGAATATTGGTGGGGCGGACTAAGTGCTATTGGTCACAATACACCTTATGATGCAAATACAACCGAAAGTCATGACCTTTGGGGTGATAATAAGGGAAATCAAGCACAACCTTTACTTCTATCTAATAAAGGTAGGTATGTCTGGAGTGAATCGCCAATAAAATATTCTTTTGAAAATGGACATATTACCGTTTCTACAAGAGAAGGTGAAATTAAATTTGGAACTGCAGGTAAAAATTTACGAGATTCATATAATTATGCCGTAACTAATTTTTTTCCACCTAATGGAAAAATTCCAGAAGCCTTATTATTTACAAAGCCCCAATATAATACTTGGATAGAATTAATCTATAACCAAAACGAAGTCGATATTTTAAAATACGCACAATCTATTATTGATAAAGGCTACCCACCAGGGGTTTTAATGATAGACGACAACTGGCAGGAAAATTATGGTACTTGGGAGTTTTCTCCTCGCAGATTCAAAGACCCTAAAAAAATGATTGAAAAACTTCATGAAATGGGCTTTAAAGTTATGTTATGGGTGTGCCCTTTTGTAAGTGCAGATACCGAAGTATTTAGACATTTGGAAAAGGAAAAAATGTTATTATTAGATGCCGATAAAACACAAGATGTACTGTGGGCAAACACAAAAAATAAAGCTGCAATATTTAGATGGTGGAACGGTGCAAGTGCCTGTTTAGATTTAAGTAACCCAAATACTCAAGATTGGTTTGAAGAAAAATTAAGTTATTTAATGGATGAATATGGGGTAGATGGATTTAAATTTGATGCGGGTGATGCCGGGTTTTACACCAATGATATAGTTTCTTACGCTCCTAATACCAATCCTAATGACCACACTACCTATTTTGCCAAATTAGGACTAAAATTTCCACTAAATGAATATAGGGCATCATGGAAAATGGCAGGTTTACCTTTAGCGCAAAGGTTACGAGACAAACTCCACACTTGGGATGATTTAGAAAAATTAGTCCCAGATTTGATGTCTCAGAGCATTATGGGTTACGCATATACTTGCCCCGATATGATTGGTGGTGGAGAACACCAATCTTTTGAAAACTCAACAACAATTGATGAGGAGTTGGTAGTACGTTCAGCCCAAGTTCATGCCCTTATGCCTATGATGCAATTCTCTGTAGCACCTTGGCGGGTACTTTCTGAAGAGAATAACCAACTATGTCTTGAGGCTGCATTATTACACACCAAAATGGGAAATCTATTTTTAGATTTAGCAAAAGAAGCTTCTAAAACAGGTGAACCAATAGTTAAACCTATGAGTTTGGCGTACCCCGATAGTGGTTTTGAAATGATTAAAGATCAATTCATGCTCGGAAACGATATATTAGTTGCCCCAGTCGTTAAAAAAGGGGAACGAAAACGAAAAGTAATTTTACCAAAAGGGAAGTGGAGAGATGAGAAAAATAAAACCTCTAGAGGAGGACGAATAATTGAGATTGAAGTTCCTTTAAGCCGCTTACCATATTTCACTAAAGTTTAAAAATAATAGTGAAATTGAATGATGATATCCTAAATTGCTTTCAGAAATACATCATTAAGCAGAAAACTAAATTCGAGTCCAGTCCCGCTGCTAAGTAAAAGCCGCTGAACACTCAGAAGTTTATTCATATCTGATTTATGGAATATAACTATCTTTTATTATGAAATCACATTCGATTTATCTGTATTAAAATATCTATATATTATATTGCTAATATGCCTTTATTTCATTTCGCAAAGAATATTAACGATTCCATAGCACTCTATTTCCTTTAACATTCAATTGTAATTTTTCATTTTTTGCATGGACATTAATCAAATAAGCTCTTTTATCTAAATGATTTGGAATTTCAATGCGCCACAAGTGTTTACTTATGACATTAGGCTTAGGGTTTTTAGACAATTTTTGCCCTTCATATCTTCCTAATTCCTGAAGGATATAAAAACTAACCAATTCTGGAGATACCCCTTCATACTTTTGCATAGGCAGCCATTCATTTTCTTTAAAACTTATCATCACCTCCGTGTCATCATCGGCAGCAAAAACATTAGCATATACGTAAGAATGATTAAGCACATTCAAAGCCGTGTCCCACTCATTTGTTTCGGGCACCCATATATTCATTTGTTTATTATCATTGGCACCAGACACCTTGTAACTAAGATTGTGTTCATTTCCATTCACCTGCATATTCCAATATCCTTTGGGTGTGCCGTCGTCCATCATAGCAAAAGGAATTCCTCTTATATCATGTGGTCCTTGCCACCAGGATCCACATACCGCACCACTAATTAATTCGTGAATTGGCGGAAGATCTTTCCTCTCGTGATACATATGATACTGGGTATGAGTGTGTCCAGATGCTATAAATACATCTTGAAAAGATTTTAAACTATGGACTAATTCATCACTATTTACAACCTCTTCTAAAGGGATATGCATAAAGATTTTTATAGCTTGATGTGCCTTATTTTTATGTTGTATTACATTTTTAATGAATGTCAGTTGGTTTTCATCTATCCTACCTTCATAATCCCTATTCTCTTTTGGGTAAATATTATTCAACACAAGAAAAAGTTCATTTCCATACTCAAATGCATAGTAAGAAGGTCCAAAGATTTTCTCATAACTTTCATCACGACGTTCCAAAGTTTCTTCCTTAAAATCTAAATCGTGATTCCCAATCACATAAAAAATAGGCGACCCAACTAAACCAAGAGTTTCGGACAAGGGTTCAAAAATTTCAAGATTATCAAAAGAAAGATCTCCTAGAGGAACAATAAAATCGGGTTTAGTGACGACCAATTCTTCGGTTACCAATTTACCAACATGATAAATATCGTCCATTACATCTACTTGTACATCACCAAGCAATGCCACGTTAAAATCATCATTTTCAACATTTTCGTATAAAGGAAAATTATGCTTTTGACGTCTTTTACCTGATAATGCTTTCACATAAAATTGCACCTTGTTTGTAGAATCCAATTTAGAAATATACCCCGTTGGTTTTACAACAAAAACAAGATTGTCCTTAATCGTAGAAATTTTATATTCTCCTTTTTCATTTGTGGAGACTACATCTCTTCCATTACTCACTAAAACATTTGGTAGTTTTTTTTCTTCACCATCTAATAGACCATTCTTATTGCCATCAACAAAAACAACACCCTCAAAACTATGTTGTGCATTGGCTTTCGAAATAAACAACAATACAAATAGCAATACAAAATATTTCATATTATTCATTTTATTCATTTTCAGAATCGAGCAACTTTGATATTTTCTAAATTTCCACAAGTCGTCAATATAAAAACTTCCATTTTTAAGAGTAGATGCCCCTAATTACATTTATCATCCTGTCTAAAAAAACACACTGTCTTTGCCGTGGGCAACCATAAACTTATTGTAGGTTATATAACTTACTATTACTCCTTCAAATCAAGTACTTTCAATATTTTACCAAACAAATCACTATTCTTATACACACCCTGAAATTCTTGTGAATGAGGACCATAGGCAAATATAGGGACCATAGTCGCGGTATGATCATGGGTAGTAAAATCGCCTTCTATTATTCCTTTTTCTAAATTCCCCTG
Source organism: Maribacter sp. BPC-D8 (assembly GCF_035207705.1). Taxonomy (NCBI): domain Bacteria; kingdom Pseudomonadati; phylum Bacteroidota; class Flavobacteriia; order Flavobacteriales; family Flavobacteriaceae; genus Maribacter; species Maribacter sp. BPC-D8. Next base: position 4,477,570 of record NZ_CP128187.1, on the reverse strand, counting down.
TGGAATACTGAAACCTGATGTTTCATGATCTGCGGTAACAATAACCAATGTATTTCCCATTTTATCAGCATATTTAACTGCCTCGGTTATTGCTCTATCGAAATCTATTCCTTCTGAAACTATTCCCGAAACATTATTGGTATGTCCGTAGTTATCAATTTGAGCACCCTCGACCATTAAGAAAAATGGCTTGTTCTTAGAACTCAAGAACTGTATACCATTTTTAGTAGCTTCAGCCAATACGCTACCTCTACCGTTTAAAACACTAGGCACTTCCTTTTCAGATATAAAAAAACCTACTTTATCACTTTTACTAGAACCTATAGCATCCACCTTATCCAACATATCATAACCAACAACCCTTTCTTTACCTTGAAAATCTTCTGATCCGCCACCAACAAACAAAGAAAGCTTGCTTTTCGATAGATCTCCTGCTATTTCTCTTACATCAGATCTATCTTTTTGATGAGCATAAAACGAACCTGGGGTTGCTCCTGTCATTCTATCTGAAGTAATGCATCCGGAAACATAATTGTACTCTGATAGCAACTCTGAATAGTTTACTAATGGTTGTTGTAATGTATCTACACCTATAGCACGATTATATGTTCGTTCTCCTGTAGCAAGCGCTGTGCCAGCAGCTGCCGAATCTGTTGTAAAATCATCGGCTGACTGGGTGGTTATAAAACCAATACTCTTCATTTGCGCCAAGGTCAAGTCTCCGCCGTTAGCGAGAAGTGATGAGGAAATCTGGGACAAGCCATTACCGTCGCCTATGAGTAAAATAACATTCTTAATAGGCATATTCTTTTTATCACTAGAAAAAGTTGGTATATATACTTCAGAGAAGATTTCGTTAGTATACATACGGTTTTCTAAATCTTTAAGATAAGCAGCCGATGCATACGTTTTATCTGTATTAATGAAATCCATATTTAATTCCTTAAATACTTTCCAAGCAGTTTTGCTATCTGGGGCTCCCCAAAACCTAAAAGATTTCCCTAAGGAATGCACACTGTCGATTACCGTTTTTACTTTTTTATAATCACCGGCGGTTAACCTTCCCTTTCCATTCCATTCTGAAAAATCATTGAAATTCAAGCTCACCAATGCTATTTTTTCCCAAGCCTTTTCATTATCCGAAATTTCTAAGGTCTGATGATCGAATGTTATATAATCGGCATAGTTGGCATAATCTTTTTCTTCTGGTCTATTTCCTGAAATTACTATTGAAATCTTTTCATTGTGAATGACATCTGGATATTTTTCTAAAATAGAAATAAGTTTATCCAATGTTTTATAAGGCTCCGATTTAATGTCAATAAGCAATTGTATTTCTTGTTGATTCCCTAATTCAAGCTCAATTATTTTCTGAATAGGTTGAAGATATAAAGCCTGAAAAGTGCGTTCTATTATAATATCTGACTCACTATGTGTGGCATACAAAGTTTTGTTTTTGCAAAAAACATCAACTTCAATCGATTCCAATTCATTGGCATATGCACTCCAGAATGGTACAGTTTGTAGATAATCATTATGTGAATGTATTTTATAATGGTTCCCTTGCTGAGCTTGCACAAATTGTGTAGCTATTAATAAAGGGCATATAATAAAGAAAAAACTTCTAATCATTTTCGGATATTAAAAAAAAGGTGCTAAACCATTACGGTGTCACACCTTTTCTGTGAATGAAAACTAACTCAAACTAATAATTTAAATACTACTACCATCCTGTGTTTTGCAGAATTCCAGAAGATTCTATAGATTCATTTGGAATAGGCCAAACATGCATTGTAGTAGGGTTGAATTGTGGCCTCGCAGGCCATATTTCTTCAACGGTAAAAGGGGAATCTGGATCAGCTTTATCAGCGTGTATTCTTCCATAAATAGGTTCTGAGTAAATAGCATCGGCATCTCCCCATCGCACAAGGTCAAAATGCCTATTGGCAAATTCACCGGCTAGTTCAACTCTTCTCTCTTGTTTTAAATCATCCATGGTCGCCCCAGATATAGGTAATAAGCCAGCCCTATCACGAACAGCATTTAGTGGCGCATCTCCATTTTGACCTTGCATAATCAAAGCTTCTGATTTTATCAAAAGTATTTCGGCATATCTAAGAATAGGTACATTATATAATGTCGTTGGATTATTACCATTCGCATTTACGGTTACCCCTATAGGATTCTCACCTTGATACTCATACATATATTTGTTCCATTGAAATCCTGATTGGGAATTCTCTGAAGCATATCTTCTGGTTTCACCAAAGAACTCAAACTCATCTCCAAATTTTAGCATGGTTACTTCACGTCTAACATCTCCATCTTCAAAAGCTTCATAAAGACCTAATGAAGGATGGTAATAACCCCAACCATTATATAGCCCCCATCCTTTGTTCTCTAATACAACACCTGGTAATTTGCTACCGTCCTCAATACCCGAATCAACAGACCAAATATATTCGCTTGTCCAGTTATTCAAGTGACTGTGCAGTTCTCTAAAATCAAGTTCAGGATTATCTGTATCAATCAATGCTCTACCAGAACCAGAGTTGGTTACGGCATCTGCAGCTATAACCGCATCTGCATATTTGGAAGCATCGTATTGTGCCCAATAAATATATGTTTTAGCAATATATGCCAATGCGGCATCTTTATGTGCTCTACCATAATCTTCACCATTTAATTCTGTAATCAATGGTAAAAGTTCAGCAGCACTATTAAGATCTTCAATTATTTGTGCATAGTTTTCAACTACGCTTGTTGGTCTAGAATAACTACCAGCTTCATCATTATAATTTTCTTCAGTTAAGATTGGCACTCCTCCATTGGTTCCATTATCACCATAGTGATATGCTAAATAGTGGTAGTGAAAAGCTCTCATGAAATAAGCTTCACCCAAAAGTCTGTCTTTTAAAGATTCTGAAATATCCATTCCAGGTACATTCACCAAAACATCATTCGCTCTTCGAATAACCTTATAGCACTGCGCATACATCCATTTTAAAGAACTTTCATCACCAGTTAAATTAAAATTCTTTGCATTATCCGCATCTGCCTTAATTCGTCCAGTAACCATATCATCTGAAGCATTTACGTACCAGTAAAAGCCTCTAGAAAACATATCTTCATCTTTCATATAGTAATACATACTATTCGCTGATTCTATGGCATCTTGCTCTGTTTTCCAGAAGTTTTCGTAAGAACTACTTCCTAATGGTTCTAAATTAGTGAAATCATCTGAACAGGAAACTGGCCCTAAAAAGATCACTACCATGGTGACCATAATTATTTTTGCAATTTTATTTTTCATTATAAATATTTTAGAATTGATTATAGTTTTAATGATAGTCCTGCAGATATCGTTCTTGATAAAGGATATTGGGCAACATCTAGACCTATTCCACCTACTTCTGGATCAATACCTGTATAATCTGTAATTGTAAATAAATTTTCAGCGGATATGTAAATACGCAAAGAAGATCCATTTAGTAAACTATCCATTACATAATTCGGAAAAGAATAGCCAAAGGTTACATTCTTAAATCTCAAATAAGAAGCATCTTCCAAGTACCAAGTTGACTGTGTACCAAAGTTATTATTATTATCTGTCGTTGATATTCTTGGAATATCTGTATTTGTGTTTGAAGCTGTCCAAGCGTCTAAAACTCTACTATCTAAATTATAGCCCTGTAAAGATGCATTGTAAGCCGCATACTTGTAACCGTTAAATGCTTCAACACCAGCTACACCTTGTAGAATTAGACTCGCATCAAACCCTTTATAATTAGCACTGAAATTAAAGCTATAGGTAAGGTCTGGTTGATAGCTTCCGTGATATACCCTATCGTCATTATCAATATCTCCATCATCATCAGTATCCTGAAACTTAAGATCTCCTGGAACTGCATTAGGCTGTATAAGTACACCATCTTTAGTGTAATTATTTATTTCTGCCTGCGATTGAAAGATACTTACATAAGGTACTAAGTAATGCGAACGCAAAGCTTCGCCCACTGTAGAACGATAAGGTCTTAATGCATCTCTTACCTGGTAGTCATCGTGTGATACAAAGTCAATACCACTATTGTTATAACCATCTAGGTTTTCAAGTGTATTTTCTAACATCGCAGCATTTGCCCTGACAGTATAATTGAATTCTCCAATTTTGTCACTATAAGCTAAAGAAAGTTCAACACCAACATTCTTTACCTCTCCACCGTTAACAAATGCTGCATCTGTACCTTGATGCTTATCCTCTAAACCTTCTAAAATCATATCGAAAGTCGTTTTTTGAAAATAATCGAAAGTCACAGATAGCCTGTTGTCAAATGCCATAGCATCAAAACCAACATCAATAGATTCTGATGTTTCCCAAATTAAGTCAGGATTAGATTGTTGGCTAGCGTATACCCCTTTATCATTACTTAATCCATCTTCACCAATAATTAAAGTTTGTGACCCTAATGGAACATCAAAAGAATAATAACCAACAGAATTTATATTACCAATCTGACCCCAAGAAGCTCTAAATTTTAAATCATTGATTTTATCAACCTTGAAGAAGTTTTCATCTGAAATTCTCCAACCCACTGAAACTGCCGGGAAAATATCTGATTGATTGTCTAACGCTAATCGAGAAGTTTCATCTCTACGAACACTAGCAGTGGCAAAATATTTATTATCATAGTTATACGTAACCCTTCCGATTGCAGAAGTTAAAGCATCCTCGTAAACATCGGTAACAGGTTCTTTCTGATCAGCTGCATTTGATAAATACTGATTAAAAGGTTCTTCACTACTGAAAATTTCTGCCCTTTGGGTCAATGATTCATAATTGGTAAACTGACTTGAGTAAATAGCCGTAACATCTAAATTATGATTTCCAAAAGACTTGGCATATGTTAATTGATTATCCCAAACTCTTCTATTAGTTATGCTATTACTCTGGGTCAATGAATTAGTTAAATTAGTTCTACCTAATTCTGGAACACGAGGTACAAATGATTTATATTCATTGTGACTTGTACTATGCGCGAAACTTGTTCTAAATTTTAGACCTTCAATAATTTCATAATCCAAATAAACTTGAGCATTAATAAAATTAGTAGGACTGGTAGTCGTAGGACGTAATAAAAGTGCAACGGGGTTGTAAACATCACCATATGCACCTGCAAATTGCGAAAGATCAAAAGGTACAACTCCATGAAATAAGCCGTTTTCATCGCGAACTGGTGCCGCAGATGGAAAGTAAAGCGCATTCATAATGGTACCAGAATAACCACTACTTGTATTTGTACCTACTGCTTCTGTAATCGAGTAGTATACATTTTCGCCAATAGTAACTTTATCCGAAAGACTTAAGTCTGATTTAAGACGAAAAGAATAACGATCAGATTTTGTTCCTACAAGTACACCTTCTTTGCTGTTATACCCAAAAGATGTCATGTAATTAACATTATCCGTAGCTCCGCTAATATTAATATTTGTATTAACTAAAGCAGCAGATCTAAATATTTCATCCATCCAATTAGTTCTGGTTGTTTGACCCCATGGGTTTTGTGCGGCATCATGAGCTGCTTGTGGAGATGTACCGCCATTGGCGGCCGCAAGATTATAAACACTTGCTTGTTGTTCCGCATTTAAAGGTGTAGGCAAACCTTCTGCGTTTTGAATACCACCATAAAGATCCAAGCTAATTCTAGGTTTTCCCTTTTTACCTTTCTTTGTTTGAATTACAATTACACCAGAAGCTGCTTGAGCACCATATATTGCTGCAGCGGCAGCATCTTTCAATACAGATACCGACGCAATATCTTGTGGATTAATAGCTGGCCCATAATAAGGGACCCCATCAACTACAGTTAGCGGAGATTCATTAGATATTGAACCATACCCTCTTATTACTATTTGACCACTACTGGTTGGATCACCCCCTTGTTGCATTACTGTAACCCCAGCAACATTTCCTTGCAAAAAATCTGTAAATGAAGAAACTGGTCGGCTGGCAATGGTTTCAATTCCATCTACCTGTGAAATAGAAGATGTTATATCTCCTTTTCTTGCTGTACCATATCCAATCAAAACAACTTCATCGAGACTATTAGCTTCTTCATCTAACTCAATTTGAAGGGTTTGATTTCCCGAATATGCCACTTCAACAGAGCCAAACCCAATTGATGACACTACTAAAACCCCTTCAGATTCATTAAGTTCAATTCTAAAAACACCGTCAAAATCAGTGGCAACTCCATTCGTTGTTTCCCCGTTAGGAATTACAGATGCTGCCGGAAGCGGCATACCATCTATCTTGGAAACAACCGTGCCCTGTACAATGGTTTGCGCAGATAAACTTGTTAGTGCGCAAACACATAAAACTAAGAATACGTAATACTTTTTCATTTAAAATTTCGGTTATTTGGTTGACTCCAAAAATAGTCAAGCAACTAAATTTTATAGGGGTCAAATAAACCAAAAAGGTGCACTAATCTTTCAGTTAGGGTTCTGATTTGAACAGAATTAGTGGATATACTATTCAATCAACAATAAGACATTTTGAGCGAAACACCAGTAATATCAAGCATCTTCAAGGCTTTCCCTAAATTGCTTTGGACTGCAGCCAATATTCTTTTTAAATAGCCTACTAAAGTACTTTGGATCGTTAAATCCGCATTCTCGACTCACTTCTGTTATGTTTAGTGCTTTATTTTTTAATAAATATTGCGCTTTTTGTAATCTTAAATCAATAATTACATCTAAAGGAGACTGCCCTAACACCTCTTTGAACATTCTATATCCTTTAATTTTAGAAACAAAAAGCATTTTCGCCAACTTATCAACGTTAAAGGAATGGTCGCTTATATTCTTATGAATAATACTTATTGCCTTTTTTATCGATTTCTCATTAGAAGATAGCAGTTTATCATCATTAGAAAAAGAACTATTATAAAGTAGTTGTTTCGATTTGTCGCTTAAAAATTCTCTCCGACTCGTAATCAGCTTTGAGAACTTTTTCTGTATAAAAACTTTACTTGCGGGTAATTGAATAATAGTATCTACACCTAACTCAATAGTTTGCTCCCGTAAAAAATAATCGATTTCTTCAGATATATATATTAAAGGAAGTGTTGTTTGAGAACCATCATTTTTTATAGCATTGCACAACTGAATAAGACTTTCATTAATTGGTGTATTATAAACCACTAGCCCATGTAAGTTTACTTGTTTAATAGCAGATAAAGCTTCGTCTATAGCATTCTCAAATAATAATGTATTGTTCGGATGTTCTAACAATTGCTTCGCCGGTACAAAATCATTCTTTTCGCAAAAAACAAGAATATTATTTTTATTTGAAGGCAATTTTTCATCAAGACCAATATGTTTCCATGATACATGCTCTACCCCATTACCCTTAGTGTCAATTAATTTTACAGGCAATTTTAATTCTAAAGACAATGCCTTTTCATAATCTATGTTCAATTGCCCGTTCATGGCTGTAACCAATGTATATACCGCTCTAAAATATGGGCTATAATGTTCAATATTGAAAAAATTATCTTTAAAAATCTTACTATCAGAACTTATGTTCATAAAAAACATTCCTTCACTATTCTCTAAAACAACTTTTAAAGAACTATTTGTAAGTGCATACTTAATGATGACATTAAATAAGTATTTATAAAGTAATTTAAACCTAAGAACATCCATCTCAACCAATGCATCTGATAAGTCAAGTGTATAATCTAAATGCAATTTCGATTTTGATGATTGCACTTTCAGGTTTTCGATTAGAGGTTTTATAGTTGATTTTAAATTAATAATAGATTTATTGATGGCTCCAACTTCTTTAATATGCCCCAAGTAATCCCACTCCATTAATAAGTTTAACAATTCCCCAGAATGTGTTGAAATATCTTTCTTTATTAGAGACTGATTTTCCAATTGATCTGCACTTGTAATAATCTTAATTATTGGTTCTTTGAACTCAGATAAAACGAATGCCTTGAACTTATCAATTTCAAAATCTTCATTTTTAAGCTGCTGGTACAAGTTTAAAAGTTCTTCCTTTTGCCTACCTACCTCTTTATTTTTTTTGTCAAGTTTCTGATTTGTTTCTTCTAAATTTTGCTTTTGATCATTAATTATCTTCGTTCTTCCAAGAATCCTCTGCTCGAGTATTTTTCGATTTCGAACAACACTTTTGTTTCTTAAGAAGTACAAATAAGTTAGACCAGTAAATAGGGCAACCAAAAACAAAGAAATAAACCACCCAGTTAGATAAAATGGCTTATTTACAATAATGTTAAACGTTTTAGCAAATTCGTCATTAGTATCAAGAGAATTCTTAATTGCTAAATTATAATGTCCATATGGCAAATTAGAATAATAGACGGGACTCTCATCAAGTACATGCCAATTAGAATCGAAACCAGATAATTTGTATAAGATTTTATTATCAGTATTCTTAGTATAGGATACAGAAGATACTTCGAACTTTAATACATTATCAGAATAGTCTTTCGTGATTTCCCCTGTAAAATTTCTTTTATCATCGACAGAAACTATAAGTCTAGGAAGCTCTTTAACGAAATCAATAGTCATCGGAGAGAAATAGTTCAACCCATTGATACCACCAAAATACAGGGATCCGTTAAAATCTTGGTAATAGCCGCCTTCTGAAAATTCAGCAGCCTGCCAGCCTTCATCAGAGTTTAAGCTTGAAACTGAATAGTTGTTCCTATCTACAGCAGCTATTCCCTTAGTAGTACTTACCCAAACCTTATCACTGTTCAATATTAAACTATACACCAAATGACTTGGGAGTCCATTATATTCTTCAATGTTTTTTATAAGACCTTTTTCCTTATCAAATACACTTATCCCTTCTGAGCTGGCAATCCAATAATATCCTGTTTTACCATCTTTAAAGGCACTATACGTATTATTACTAAGTATACCATCTTCTTTATTAATACCTGAGATATTACCTGTAATAGTATTTAAGATAATTACGCCACCTTCTTCTATTGAAAGAATAGCTTCATCTTCATAAATAAACACTTTTCTAATATTCAAATCGGCTAATTTACCTTGCCCATTGAAAGTTGTGAACTTCCCCTTTTCTAAATCAAATTTGGCGAGACCACCCCAGCAGGCTATCCAAAGTTTTTTTTTATGGTCTTCAAACATCGAATAATTTCTATTGTTCGGGAAATTCTCAAAATCGGCTGCGTTAAAAAAGGTTTTTTTACCATTTTTAATTCGAACCACACCTGCATATGTACCCGCCCAAACCGATCCGTCTGAAGATGTAAATAGGCTTCGTATTCTATTCCAATCTTGATTTCCAGATAGTATAGACAGATCATGTTTCAAATAACTTTTTGTTGCAGAATCATAATTAAACACGCCTTGGGTGTAATAGCCAATCCAAATATTATTATTTACATCCTTAGTAATAGCTCTTACCGTTTCATACGGTAAATTAGGCTGTTTTATAGGATGAGGAGTTATCACACCGATATGCTCAGATCCTCGATATGCCATACTTAATCCACCATCTTTATGTCCTAACCATACATTACCAAAATCATCTTGGTATATCTTTTCTATTTCATTACTAGTAAAACTGTATTTAGAATAAAGGTCATATTCATAATGTTCTACCTTTTCATTATGTATATTTTCGCTGTTTTTTCGAATAATAAATAAACCATTATTTTGAGTAGCATACCAAATATTGCCATCATGGTCTCTCATTGACTCATTAATAGTAAGTTTAGGAAATTTAGAAAGTAATATGTTATTAAGTGTACTCTTGTTATTTCTGTAAGAATCAATATTTACTTTTTTAACAAAGTGTTCATTCTCGAAATGATAAGCTTCATCATCATTAATCTCTACAATCAATTCACCATTTTGAGACAACTTAAACTCTCTAGGTTGATCTTTCAAATAATAGCTTTTAAACTTTCCATCCCCTAAATACCTACTAACCGATTTATTATTGGTCAAAAGCCACATAGCACCAGTATAATCTTTGAAAAGTCTGGTGACCACGTTCCCTGCTATAGAAGTAGAATCAGATTGTATATGTTTAAATATTAAAAAATTATGTCCATCATATAAATTCAGTCCATCCCATGTTGCAATCCATAATACCCCATCTGTATTGCTGATAATATCATTTACCGAGTTATTGGATAAACCTTCATTGGTAGTCAAGGTTTTAAATTTTACTTTTTGACCAAAGACGGAAGAGTATATCAATGTCATTATTAAAAACAACACAATTCTGAGGGAACTAAAATTTACGGATACCACTTTGCTTAAATTTTGTCCTAAAATACAGAATTAATATAGGAAATCTACAATCAAAAACAACAGGTGTTACAAGTGATAAACTGATTAGTAGCAGCTATGTCAAATACCAAATTGTAACTACTAATTATTAAATTGAAAATATATTGCGACAATTTAGAAACCGTAAATCTCAAATAGAAAAATACTTTTTTTGTATATCTTGCTTTCAGAAATAAATCATTAATTAGAAAACTAAAACTGCATACGTTTTTGCATACGATTTTATAATTTGATAGCGGTTGAGCCCTATAAAACCGTTGGAATTTTTCCAAACGAGGAGCTCATAACCCGAAGGTCGCTGGTTCGAGTCCAGTCCCCGCTACTACATAACCCATTGATTATCAGATTTATAAATCTTTTATCAATGGGTTATTTTTTTGATATCTTACAAACCGCATACGATACTGCATACAGCGAAGGTTTGAAGAAAAAATACACAGATCCTAAAATTTATAATGGTGGAGAGAGTTTTGACCTCTCCAAAAGGTGGTACATCTACTATTCTTACGAACATCCAACGTAGAAAGATGTTAACGGCGACCCTAAAATGCATCGCCAAACTCCCCTATACCTGAATATCAACCAGAAGTTCAAGACCAAGAAGGGCCGACTCTTTCAGTTTCATAAACTTAAAGATATTCTTTCCGAAATGCTAAAGGACGGACTTTCTCCCTATCAAGGTGAAATGGATATGGAAAACAGATTGGGTTGTTATAAAAATCATTTCATTGTACCGTCAATTAAAATTCAATTTATAAGTAAGACTCTATCCATTACATCTATAAACAGGCCTTTTTAGATAATTATTTGTTATCCAGAAACTTAAATTCGCTAAATCGATTTATCCAACCATCTTCTATAATTGGCTCGGCTTTTAACATCTCACTAATTTTAACCAAATCTATTTGTTGGCTCTCATTTTCATATAATAATTTAAACTGTTTATTTTCTTCAAATATTTTGAGAAATTGAAATAAAACACCTTCTAAAATTTCTTTAGTATATTTTTCTATTTCCATTTTTTGATCATTATTCATATTGCCAAAAAGATTCTCATAACCTTCTGTTTCCGCAAGATCGGAAATGTCATTTTTAATAAATTCATACCCTTTGTCAAATACATCGGATATCAATATTTTTCCAAATTCATCTAAAATTTCCTGATTTGTCTTCATATCTTATTTTTTTACATTCCATGGTGTAGACTTCCTACCAAACATAATATTGTCTCCTAAATTAACACCTTAAAATTCAAAAAAACCAAAAGGATTAGGTTACCTGGCTTTTCTTAAGAGAAGAATTCATACACAAAATTGATTAACTAAAAATAGAATTTCATTAAGTTTATTACTTCACGATAGTGTACTATAATGCACTTTAAATAAATCTTTTAAATATAAAAGCTCTAAAAACACTAAATAGTGCGCTTTAAAGCACTTTTTATGGTAATTCTAATTTATATAAAAAAGAGCCACACAATGCACTTCAACAGGCTAATCAATAATATAAAAGAACGTAGAGAAATACTAAATGTCACTCAAGAAACATTAGCAGACCTCTCTAGAGTTGGATTACGCACGCTTAAACAATTTGAAAAAGGAAAAGGAAACCCAACGGCAAAAAATTTGAATAAATTAGGAAATACTTTAGGCATGGAATTAACATTCCAAATAAAAACAACAACTTCTGAAGAATAAGACAAGCCTTGATATTGTACAAGAAAAAAGAAGCTGGTGTGTTAACCTAACTGGATGATGGTAATTTCGAATTTAGGAACTTTATAGAATGGTTTCAGTCTAAAGACTAAAAAACTATTAATCTAACCTGACCAAAAAATAAATATTTTATAAACTAAATAAGCGTATAAAAAAAGAGAGAAAATTACTTCTCTCTCTTTTCTATTGCACCTAATTTAAACTAACAATATCTTTCGAAAACAAACATTTAATATCCTGAATTCTGAGTGGTTAAGCTATTGCCACTATCATCTGACCCACCAGAATCAATTTGACTTTGAGGTATTGGCATATATTCATGTTTACCCTCAACAAATGTTGCACCAGTCAAAAATCCTCTTTCAATCTTTTCCTTTTCCAAATAAGCATTTATTACATCAGCCGCAATGCCCCAACGAACCAAATCGAAGAAACGATGACCTTCTTGCGCCATCTCTAAACGTCTTTCGGTACGTAAAGCAATTACAGCTTCTTCCTTAGTGGCAAACGGTGTATCATATGTTTCAATAAAGTAATTAGCAGCATCAGCAGTACCTTCTAAATTTTGAATATAAGACCCTGTTTTTGCACGATTACGAACCATATTGATATATGTTCTACCATCCTCTAAATTTTCAAGCTCTATGGAAGCTTCGGCTTTCCAAAGTAAAACATCAGCATAGCGAATGATATGATAATTTGCTGCAGTTACATAAGGCCACGAGGCTAGATAATTAGGGTCATTTGCAGACACAACCCTTTTCTTTGGACTAAAAGGTCCATAAGTTGCTAAATCTCTTGCCCAAGTCTCATCATAATTAATTCCCAAATCCTTATATGGAATTCCTGGTCTTCCTACAATCACATCCAATCTAGGGTCAACATTATCAGTTTCTAAAACATCTAAATTGTCTAACATTGGAAACCCATTATCATCAGTTTTAAAAGAGTTTACCAAATTTTGTGAAGGGCGTAAAAAACCATATTGATTATATCTTGGTCCACCCGGAGCCATTAAGCGATCACCGATAGAACCATTATAATTACTTGGAGAACCATCATTAATTGAATATTGAATAGCAAAAACAATTTCTGACCCGTTGTCATTATCCGGTAAAAAAACTTCACTAAAGTTTGGTAACAAACTATAGTCTCCACCTATAATAACTTCATCAGCCGCAGAATTAGCTTCAGCCCATTTTTGTTGGTATAAAAAAGTTTTACATAAATACGCTTTTGCAGCCCATTTTGTAGGGCGACCTGGGTCATCTTGTGTATCAGGTAAAATAGAGAAGGCTGCATTAAAGTCTGCCTCTATATTAGCCCATACCTCTTCGGAAGAAATCATTGTATTTGAAAAATAGTTTCCGTCCTCGTCGATATAAGAAATACGATTATAAATCTTTTTAAGCTCGAAATAAAAATGAGCTCTCAAAAATTGCATTTCAGCAACGCGTTGAACTTTTGTGTTTTCATCAAATTCAGTAGAGTTTTTCAATGCTTTTAGAACAGTATTTGCCCTATTGACACCTTCATAAAGTACACTCCATTTTTGCTCTACATCTATTATTTGTGAGTCAGTTGTATAGATTTCCATTCGATGAATCTGATTTTGATCACCGGTTCCACCTCCACCTTTATATGCGTCATCTGAAAGCACGTCTCCAAAACTCCAATTAGAAGCTGGAGAATTAAAAGCATTTGAGGCTTCATTACCTTGACCGTTTAAAATACTGTAAGCGGAAATTGCCAATGGTTCTATATTTTCAGGTAGTAGTACCTGTTCATCTGTAATCTCCCCGAAAGGATCTTTTTCCAAAAACTCGTCACTACATGAAGTAACAAGAATTCCCATAATGCTGAGTATAAAAATTATTTTTTTCATTATGTTTTTTTTTAAAAATTAAGATTAACACCAAATGTAAATGTCTGTGAAGTAGGGTAAATACCCCTATCTACTCCTATATCTAAGTTTCTTCCATCAGAATCATAATTCTGAAGTCCTATTTCAGGATCTAAGCCATCATAACCCGTTATCGTTAGTAAATTAAAAGCTTCCATATAGATTCTAACTTGTGAAGCTTTTATTTTCTGAGCAATACTTTCTGGGAACGTGAACCCTACTTGTAATGTTTTTAATCGCAAGTAAGAGCCATCTTGAACATAAAAAGAAGATGGGCGTATATTATTATTTTGATCATTTAAAGAAACTCTCGCTAAATCTGTATTAGTATTTTGGGGAGTCCAAGCATTCAAAATACGTCCACTTTTATTATAATTTGCTAGATTGAAAAAATCACTATAATATCTCGACAAATCATATATATCATTGCCTTGAGAACCTTGAAAGAATAGCGTAAAATCAAAAGCTTTGTAAGCCGCAGAAAAATTAAGACCATAAGTAAAATCTGCATGCGGAGAACCTATATAAGTTCTATCAACATCATTAATTACCCCATCTCCATTTAAATCTTTGAATATAAAATCACCGGCAACAGCACTTGGTTGGCTACTTGATGCAGCATCAGCATCAGTTTGAAAAATTCCATCTACCACATGACCATAAAATGAAGCTATCGGCTGACCTATACCCGTTCTAGAAGTTGCTTGGTCAAAATTAGTAGTATGTAACACGCCAGGATCTGTTTCTATAAAATCAATTCCTTCACCCAAAGACAATAGTTTATTATCTATTACTGAAAAATTAACGCCTACATTGTAACTAAAATCTTTGGTTCGATCACTTTGAAAATCTGCAGCTAGTTCAAATCCCTTGTTTTCCATTTCACCTACATTCTGCCATTGTCCACGATTCGTTATACCTGACTGATCTGCAGGTAGTGTCTTAAACAATAACAAATCATCAGTTTTCTTAACAAAGTAATCTAAAGTAAGATTTACAGAATTATCGAAAAATCCAATATCAAGCCCTACATTACTTTGTGTAGTTGTTTCCCATTTTAAATCTGGATTTGCAATACGTGATAAGGTAAATCCAGTTTGCGTGCTCGATTGTGACCCATCTATTGCATAATTAGAATAATTAGGGTTACTACTAAATCCGGATACTGTTTGATATGCAGGTATATCTTGATTCCCTGTTATTCCCCAACCAGCTCTTATTTTCATATTTGAAACTATCCCATCTTTATTAAAGAAATCTTCATCTGACACTTTCCAACCTAATGAAAGAGCAGGAAAAGTTCCCCAACGATTCGTCAATAATTTAGATGTACCGTCTCTACGTAAAGTTGCGGAAAAGAGGTATTTATCATCATAACTATAATTCAACTTACCAAAATAAGAAAATAATGAAAATTCTATTTTATCTCCTGTATTGGTCTGAGTTCCTTGATCACCTGCATTTAATACTCTAATATTAATTTCATTTGAGGGCAAATCATTTACAGAAGCAGTTGTAACTTCATAGAAATTCTCAATACTTTCAACACCTAACAGCGCATTAAGTCTATGTTTCTCATTAAAGGTTTTAGAATAATTAAGTGTGTTAGACCAAACCCAATCAAATTTTAGTACATCACTAATCTCCAAATCATTTATTACCCTTTGAGAATTGGGTTCTTCGTACGTTGGATTAAAAGTGGTGCCTTTAATAGATGTATAATTTACCCCAAAATTTGTTTTGAATTTTAAATTTTCAACTAGTTCTATTTCGGTAAATAAATTTCCAAAAACTCTAACATTATCTACATTATTATCTTTGTTACGCTCTAAATTTCCTAAAGGATTCTGTACATCTGATAAAGGATATGCTGTAAAGTCCCCATTAGTATCATATACCGGTGCAACACTTGGTATAAGGTATGCTGCATAAACTGCATTTCCAAGTAGAGAATTGGTACTAGTACCAACTGAACTAGAATAGGCTACTGTCAAATTTTCACCTACGGTTACTTTATCATCAAACAATTTATAGTCTGAATTAAGCCTAGCCGTAATTCTACTAAAATCGGTGTGTTTCAAAACTCCTTCTTGATCAAAATAACCTAATGAAAAAAACGAATGTGATTTTTCTCCTCCTTTTGCAATACTCAAATTATAAGATTGAACAACTGCTGGTTCAAATATTTCTGAAACCCAATCTGTATCTGCCGATGGAATTGTATTCTCAGTATCTAAAAAAGCTGGGATTACAGGAACAGCACCATTTCCATAAATACTATGTGCAGGGGTAATACCATCATTATTGAAAGCTTGCCAATATACATCCCCATATTCTTGTGCATTTAAATTGGTAGGAAGATTATTGGTATTTTGAATACCAGAATGCATATTAAAAGAAATTTTAGCCTTATCCGATGTTCCTTTTTTTGTAGTTATAATTACTACTCCATTTGCAGCCCTTGAACCATAAATACTAGAAGACGAAGCATCTTTTAACACTTGTAATGATGCAATATCATTCGGGTTAATCATATTGATATCTGTAGTAGTAGGTACCCCGTCAATCACATAAAGTGGATCATTATTTCTGATTGTACTATAACCTCTAATTCTAAGTGTACTAGCGCCTCCAGGAGACCCTGAACTTACTAATTCAACACCAGAAACTCTACCTTGCAACATATTATCAACACTAGCTACGGGTTGGCTAACAACTTCACCCATATCTACTATTGCCACAGCACCGGTAAGATCACTTTTTCGCTCTGATGTATAGCCTGTAATTACAACTTCGTCCAAAGCTGCAGCATTTTCCTTTAAACTAACAGTAATATTTGTTTGATTCTGAACAGCGACCTCTTGTGTGGTAAAACCTATATAAGAAACAACCAATATGACGTCTGAATTGGATAAATCTAAAGTAAAAACACCATCAAAATCTGAAGTTGTTCCATTAGTAGTTCCTTTTTCAAAAATACTCGCACCTGGCAAAGGCGTTCCATCTTCATCAGTAATAACTCCACTAATTTGAAGTTGTTCGTTAACTAGCTCTATCTCCGTTTTTAATTCGGGAGTAAACTTGTTCTCAGCTCCAAATAATAAAATTGTACGATCATCTATCTCATAGCTTACCGCTTCTTTACTAAAAAGTAAATCCAACACATGTGTTATAGAGGCTCTATTGACATTGATTGATACCTTTCTCTCTAGATCTACGGTTTTAGTATTAAAAATAAACTTGAATTCTGTGCTTATTTCAATTTCATCAATAACATCTTCTAAAGTAGCATTTCCAAAATCTAAAGTTATTTTTGTTTTTTGCGAATAAGACTCGTTTGCCAACATGACAAAACTAATTGCCATGAAAAATAGAAGAGACAACTTCATTTTAAGGTGATATTTAACATCCCAGGATAAAAATATCCTTGGCTTTGGTTGTTTTTTCATAATTTTGAATGTTTAGTATTGGTTATTATTTTAATAATAATCACTTATTATTAATCGGGAGATGTTCGTGCATTTTCCGATTTTTTTTCTTCAAGACTCAGTGCCTTAATTAAATAAAGTGATAAGCTTAATTTATTATCCTTAACTAGTTTTTATCATAGGCTGTTTATTATTTAATTAATTACAATTTTGTTTTCTATTATTTCAAACTCAATTTTGTAAACCTTATTAAAGAATTTAAAAACTTGTTCGATGGTTTCATGCTTAGTTTCTATTGTAGCATTAAATTTTTCATTTGCTAGTTGTTCATTGTTATTAATAATCACAACATTATAATTCCGTTCTAATTTTTGAACTATCTCATTAAAAGACGCATTTCTAAAAACTAGATCACCATCCATCCAAGAAGTATAAAGCCCTGTATTGACTTTTTGATTAATAATATTTTTATCTTGTTTATTAAATATGGCCATATAACCTGGTTCAAGAAATACCTCTTCATTTTTACCCTTCTCTTCTCTCAAATTAGATAAACTTACCGACCCCTCAACAAGAACAACTTTTGCTTTTTCATCTTCTGCATAATCGGAAACATTAAATTTAGTTCCGTATACTTTGACATCTAAATCTTGAACATTGACAATAAATTGTCTGTCTTCAACATGACTCACATCGAAATATGCTTCTCCTTTTAAAATTACTTTACGAGGTATATCTTTTTGAAAAACTGTAGGATAAGTAATAGAACTTTCGGCATTAAGATGCACCTTAGTACCATCTGAAAGTACTATACCAAATCTTTTGCCTTTAGGTATAGTAAGAGTATTAAACTCAACCTTACTATTCTTATTTACACCATTATATATTAATTGACTACCCCTTTTACCTACTACAACATTCCCATCTTCATCGATAATGTCAGTAGTTCCATCTTCAGACAAAATCTGTTTTTCGCCATTCCCTAACTCCAACGTTATTATATCTTGTCTTGGAATTATTATATCGTCAGTTTTTGCTGTTGCAGAAAACTCGTTATTCATTAAAAATCCGAGACCTAAAAAAATAATTGCTATAGCCGCATATTTCAAAATAGATAAGAATCTTATTTTATTCTTTATTTTCTTATCACTCCGGATTTCCCTTATGAGTTCCTTTTTAATTTTATCCAAATTGGGATCAATCATAGCTAAGTTTATTGCAAAATGAATTTTAACGTATGATTTAAATATTTTCTGATTCGTTTCTTCTACCAACCAATTATTTAAAATATCTAAATCTTCCACATCAGCTGACTGTGTAAAATATTTATTGATAATATTTTCAATATCTTTTAATATCACTTTACGTTTCTCCTTTTAATTAATACAAGTGCTATTTACAATACCCTAACTTTTTATTAATATTATTTTACAAAATCATATATTTATTGACGTTTATTTGCTGAATAATCAATAAGTATGAATATTGTGGAAAATAGAGAATTAATTGAAAAACTAATTTCAGGGGAAGAAAAAGCCTATATTTTACTTTTAGACAGGTATCATAGGCAATTAAATGCATATGCCTTTACCTTAACTCATGACCAATCATCAGCTCAGGATATCGTACAAAATGTATTTCTAAAAACATGGAAAACAAGAAAAAAACTAAATGCTGATTTCTCAATTCGCAATTTTCTATATAAATGTGTTTACAATGAATTTTTAAATACTTATCAGAAAAATAAGGCTGTTGTATTATTGAATAAAAAGTACATAGAGTACTCTCATGAAGTAGCGGTTGAAATGGATGATAATTTAATGTTCAAGATGATAGACATTGTAAATAGAGAAATCAAGAAATTACCTCCCAAGTGCCAAAAAGTTTTTATTCTAAGTAAAAAAGAGGGTCTGACCAATAATGAAATTGCAGATTATTTAGAAATTTCAATCAAAACAGTTGAAGCACAAATAACAAAAGCATTTAGAATTTTAAAAAATGAACTAAGTAATAAATATTAACCTCTTTAAATAATACATTTTACCTATATCTCGGAAAAAGTAAGGGGTAATAAATAATTTTATTATCAGAAATTCCTTCATAGCCTTTTAAAAGAAACTAAAATTCCTTTACCCGTAAATTAATTGCGTTAGTATAAAAACTTTAACCAGCTACCATTTTTAGTAAAGTGAGGCTAACTGAACTACCACCTTGATTAATTCTACGAATTCAAATTCGCTCGAACTGCCGACCAAAAAGATAATAATGCAGAAGTCGTTTTTTTAGAAAGATCTGCAAACAAAGTCATATTCGTAACAAAAGCTTCTTTAGAATCATAATATTGAGAATCATCAACAGGTGCATATAGCGCCATATCCCATTTCGGAAAATATCTTTGTCTTGATGGTCCTTCCCACAATAAATCTAAAGTATGGTGTCTATTATCATTTTTGATTTTACTGAACAATGCCATCACCTCTTCCTCCTCTCCTTCCAAAATTTGTACGATACTTTCTTCGAAATACACTAGGCATCCAGTTATTCCTCGAGCATTATTCTTTTTCCGTGCATCAATCAGAATACTCTCAATTTCATCAATAGTTAATTCTGGCGATATCTTAGATTGGTAGGTTAGTTGGAACATTTATTCTTGCAGCTATATTTTAACAGACATTAAGTTAATGAAAAAGCTGATCTTTTTACTTCACTTCACCAAAAATTAATGGGATTATGATTTCCCAATAGTCATCAACTCTCCCCATTGCGTGGTAAATCTTGGACTACGATGCTCTTTAATTAAAGCCCATTCTTTACTTCGATTGCCTACTGTAGCTACCTTGATTTTGTTCTTACCATACTTACCGTTCAGATTATCGATTAGATTGGTAATGACATCACTCTCACTCTTATGCGGATCATCGAACATATTGGTCTGCACCTCGTTTCGGTGTACTAATCGAGTTAGGTTTACCCCTACTTTTTTATACCGGTAGCCTGGTTTGAATATCTGCTGTAAACCTTTCAATGCTTCTTTCGTTAGCTTGATGGTACTATCGGTCGGTGTGTCTAGATTTATGCTGATACTATTTCTATACTGCTTATCAATAGCGCTATGCTGATTGGTCTGCAATGAGATTTCTAATTGTGCGGCTAGACTATGTTGCTGGCGTAATAAATCTGCCACTTCTGCTACATAATAACTACAGGCTTCCTCAATAAGGGAGTAGTCGGAGAGCTTGAATCCGAATGATTTCGCTGTTCCGATACCTTTCTTTGCATTTGCTTCTGTCTCCAATTCTAAACAAGGTACATTATTCAATTCTCGCCATAAACGCTCACCGATTACGGTCATTTCTTTTCTTACCCATGCAACGGGCATATTAGCAAAATCCAATGCTGTATGTATGCCATTGTTTTGAAGACGAATAGCATGCTTCTTCCCTATTCCCCAGATATCCTTCACGTCAAGATTTCGTAATAAATGTTGTCTTTTCCGTTCACTATCTACCACATAGACATTATTGTTTTTCGAGATTTTCTTAGCGTATTTATTAGCCAGCTTCGATAATGATTTTGTTTTAGCAATACCTACTCCCACTGGTATACCTGTATTTTTATGCACCGTATCTTTTATCGTATGTGCAATTGCATTGTAATCATCGACCTTAATGCACTCTAAATCTACCCAACTTTCGTCAATACTGTATTCTTCTACTCTAGGGGAAAATGTCATCAAAGTATCCATCACCCTTCTAGACATATCACTGTATAAGGTGTAATTCGATGAGAAATAGGTAACATCATTATCATCCAGTAATTTCTTGATCTTAAATATGGGCTGAAACATGGGGATGTCTGTCAACGCCTTTGCTTCTTTATTTGCCGCAATGATGCATCCGTCATTATTACTCAAAACAACAACTGGTCTGTTGATCAAATCCGGTCTAAAGACTTGTTCGCATGACGCATAAAAACTATTACAATCTACTAATGCTATCATAGTACCGACTTTATAATATAGGTTATCGTTCCCCATATATTCAATTCAGAGGTATAGGTCTTATCTATTCGAACGATTTTAAAACTATCGTCCATGGCAGCCAATACAAGTTGATTTAATTTCGGAGTCAACGATTTGTCGACAATTAAAACATCATTCTTAAGAGCACCAAACTCTTTGAATTCATCATCTACTATCCTTATAAAAAATGTCGATGATGAATTCGAAACCAATACTTCGTTCAAATCGATTCGAGGTTCACTATAATGTGTTGCCGGACTCGAAAAACCCGTCTGTGTCGGACTTTTGACCCTATGGTTATTATCCGATTTTTTAATTAAATGTTTGTCTTCTACAATCATAACTCTAAATCGTATTCCTATTTTTTTCGTTCCCGAACCCAATGATCATGTGGTACATTCCAAAAACCGAGTACCGGCATTATAAAACAAACAACCCGAGAAGGATATTTATAATACAGATTAACATCTTGGGTATCGGTCTCGTACTCCACAAAAAATCCATCCATAACGATCGGCTTGCTTTCGAACAGCCCATTATCTTTTAATGCACCTTCATAGCGCTCTTTCCCTATCTCTTTAAGAAGGGCTTTTATACATTTAATATCATAATTTCTAAATACTGTTGTGGACATTGTCCAAATTTCAGGATATTATCCAAATAATTTAATGTAATTTTGAAAATATTATTAACAATGGGCAGAAAAGAGAAAAACCACTTCTAAGACTAGGTGGTCGACCGCTCTTCATTTGAAAACCTTCAAGTGAAATGATGCAAATCAATAACTTTAATATTGCCTACAACAGTGTAAACCATCACGATTAAAAATGATTAAATCTTATCATAAACATAGGCTCTATTATTTTTTATACGGTTAATCATTAACCAATTTGAGTTATGTTTTTGAGCAGGACTGCAGTAATTTATAGAAGATTTAGAACCTCGTTCGAGCTTTAACTATTAGTGATGAGGCCAGCAATATGAGGATTCTATTTTAATATTAAGACTACATGAGTTTAAAAGAAGAACTAAACATACAACAGTTAAAAGCTGTCGAATTTTCAGGCAAACATCTTTTAGTACTTGCCGGTGCGGGTACAGGAAAAACACGTACGATAATTGCAAGGGCCGCCTATTTAATTGAAAATGGCGCTAACCCGTCGAAAATTCAAATACTCACCTTTACCAAGAAAGCTGCCAATGAAATTGTTGAGCGTGTAAAGGCTAGCTTACCACAATCTAGTGGGCGAACGCTTAACGGTGCCACATTTCACTCGTGGTGTAATCAGTTAATTATTAAGTACCCAAATCTGTTCGGTGCAGCTAATTTTACGGTAATCGACCCAGATGATCAATTAGGTTTAATGAAAATGGTTTCTGGCAGCCATAGCGATGTTTATGGCAAGCTTCGTATAAAACCACAGCAGCTATTAGATGTCTATTCTTATGCCAGAAACACTAAAAAGAATCTGACAGAATCTATACGTACCTTGATTTATAAGGGTAAAGAAGATAAAGATACCGAGTATGAGATAACTGCCATGAAACCCAATGTAGAGATTTTACTTAGGGCATATCAAAAGAAAAAGATGGAGCAACACTATCTTGATTATGATGATCTGTTGTTAGTGGTATCGACTCAATTAAAATCTAACCCAGAAGCTAGAAAGTTGTTATCTCAGGATCTTGATTATCTACTGGTTGATGAAATGCAAGATACCAACCCCTTACAATGGGAGCTACTTTCGCCATTCATAGATATCTGTAGTTTGTTCTGTGTTGGTGATGATGCACAATCGATCTATTCGTTTAGAGGGGCAGATTTTAGAAATGTGCATCAATTTAAAGAACGTGTACCCAATTCTGAGGTTTATAAGCTTGAAAAAAACTACCGCTCTACACAAGAGATATTAGATATTTCGAATTGGTTGCTAGATAAATCGCCCATAGATTATAAGAAACAATTGCAGTCTGTACGAGGAAGCGGAGAAATACCAATATTGTTGAACGTAAGTGATGAATGGCAAGAAGCAAATTGGGTAGCCGATGAGATTTTAAAAAATTATACCGATGAGGACCGTAAGTTTGCCGATCACTTAATTTTATCGCGCTCTCAGTATTACACAAAAACTTTACAAGCAGTATTTATAAGAAGAAAAATACCCTATGTTACCTATGGCGGACGTAAATTTTTACAAGCTGCACATATTAAAGATCTAGTTTCATTATTGCGAATTGTCAACAACCCATACGATGAAATTGCCTGGGTGAGATTCCTTACTTTTTGGGAAGGTATCGGTGAAGTGAGAGCTTCTAGAATTATGGCTGTTATTATTGCGGATGAAGGTAAAACCGATATCCCTAACCTATTACAAGGTGCTATACCCGGAAAAGACGGAATCAAAATTTCAGAGCTTTATAATGCCGTTCAAAAAGAAAAAGGCAAAGTGGGTAAAATGGTAGATATCGCCTATGAGGCCATGTCGTTAGGCTTGGCTTTTAGATACCGAAAAGATTGGATAGAAAAGCGTAAGGGTGATTTTCCGGTATTAAAACTTTTGGCAAATAGTTATTCTAGCTTGGGAGAATTTATTGGTGAGGGACTTTTAGATAATGCCGAAAAGATGAACGGCGCACCTGTACTAAGCGAATCGAAATTAGAGACCGACGAAGAAAAAGATCATGTCGTTATATCGACCATTCACTCCGCCAAAGGATTAGAAGCCGACGTTTGTATTGTTTTAAATGTATCGCCAAAGGCATTTCCTTCCGCTTGGTCTTTAGATGATGTAGATGCTATTGAGGAAGACCGTAGGGTTTTATATGTTGCACTAACACGTGCCAAGAATAGATTAATAATTACCCGAAACACTTCTTCTATATCGGCAATTCATGGTAAATCTATTCCCACAAATTCAGGGCGGAAAGCAGATGATGCAGAAACCTATTTTTTAACAGCTATACCTGACGGATTGGTAAAACTAGAAACCATTGGTTACGATTTTAAGCCTGTGAAAGATGCCGCAGAACCGAACAATATGGACTTATCTTCAGGGATGGATTTTAGCTAAACATCAAAAATGCCAGAAAGAAAATTTGCCATTATTTCGATGACCACTTTTGGTTACAAACCAAACCCTTTAAGAATAGTTCAGCTGACTATAAGTAAACTTAAAGGTGAATACTACGAACCTATATTTCAAACGAACATTAACCCCGAAGAACGTATACCGGCTTACATTCAACAAAAAACAGGCTTGACCGATAGTATATTACTCCAAGCACCTACGTTCGCAGAAATTGCCAATACCATTTTAAGAGAACTTGATGACCACATATTGGTGGGTCATAATGCATCATTTCTACATTATGCCTTACAATCTGAATTCAAATATTTGGGGTACTCCTTTAAAACTCCCCAACTATGTACCGTGCGATTGGCTAAGAAGCTGATACCGAATATGACCAGTTATGAATTACCTTATTTGAGCAATGTCCTGAATATTCCGTACACAGCATCAAGTAATTTAAATGATGACAATGCTGCCGTTGCCATACTATTTCAAAGATTGATTTTGCTTGATGATGACGAATTGGTCATCTCTAAGTTCTTAGAACCTAAAGCTGAGAAAGAAAATATAGCACCCAAAAACATAGCCTATCAAAAACTAAACTCTTTACCTAACTCCCCAGGCATTTATAAGTTTCAGAACCAAAGAAGTGAAGTGGTTTACGTGGGCAAGGCTAAGGATATTAAAAAAAGGGTATTGAGCCATTTCTATAACTCGAGCGAGAAAGAAATAACACTTTGCGATGCTACTTACCATATAGATTTTGAACCTACCGGCAGCGAACTAATCGCCTTGTTGCGAGAAGCGGATCTAATCGATAAATTAGATCCACAGTTTAATTATATTCAAAAGAAAAGTTATGTCACCTATCATATCGTACCCCAAAAGAACAGAAAAGGCATACTGCAACTAAAGATTGAAAGAAGACCTTTTGAGCACTCGCCCACAGAAATATTCTTAAAGCGAGGTGACGCTATTAAACGTTTATTGGAACTGACTAAAAAGTTTAGATTATGCCCCTTACAAACAGGATTAAAAAGTAAGTTAGGAAGATGCACCCATGGGGAATATAATGAATGTGATGGCATCTGTACTGGTGATGAAGAATTGAGACTGTATAATGAGAAGGTTGAAAACGCTTTAGATTATCTCAACAACGAAAATGATAATTACGTCCTTTTTGAAAAAGGACGTACTAAAGAAGAACGTGGTTTTGTCTTAATTCTGCACGGGGTTTATCAAGGTTTTGGTTTCCTCGATAATTCTAAATCCGTATCAAGTCTAGAGGATTTAAAAGATATGCTCAACCCGAAAAAGCATTCTTATCATACTGCTAAGATCATTTCAAGTTATACCCAGCGAAATCCATGGAAAATTAAACCTTTGGAAACTGCGGGTATTCATTAATATTTAATAAAATAATAAAGGTTGTTTTAAAAGTTACCGAAGATATTTACTCTTAAGAATACAAAACAATCATCACAAATAGATAATACCGACATCTTTACGTAAGACTACATATAATATATTCTCAAATACACTTTTTTTTCAATAATCCCTTTAATTTACGGTGTATTGAAATACCCCGTAACCTATGCGTTATTTACTATTTCAACTTTTGCAATAAGCTGTTTCTGAAGTCAGGTTTGGCTATTAATAAATAGAAGTGATACTTATTAATTTGAAAATATAGTGACTATGAAAACGTACATCGTTAAAATTATTTTTATTACAATCATTGTCGGTTTCTATAGTTGTGACTCTAAACAAAAAGAAGTTGCTAAAACTACTATTCAGGTTTCTGAAAGACCAAATATTATTCTTTTTGTTTCTGACGATCATGGCACAGACGCCATTGGTGCGTATGGCAATACAAAGATAAAAACTCCGAATTTAGATAAATTAGCAACTGAAGGGACTGTCTTTACAAATGCCTATTGCACAAGTGCAAGTTGCGCTGCTAGTCGCTCTGTGATACTTACCGGATTATTTGGTCATGCTACTGGATCATACGGTCATGTACATGATTATCATCATTTCAGCACCTATGACTCTATTAGATCACTACCAGTATTATTAAGCAATGCAGGGTATGAAACTGCTAGAATTGGTAAATATCATGTTGCACCAGAAAAGGTATATCATTTCAATCAAGTTTTAGAAGCAGACCCAAGAAACACAGTAGAAATGGCACAACAATGTGCTGATGTTTTAAATTCTGACAAGCCTTTCTTCTTGTATTTCTGTACCGATGACCCTCACAGAGGTGATCCTTTTGAACCAGACCCATGGGATGCACCTAATAGCTTTGGAAATAAAAAGGAGGGGTATAAAGATGTAGAAACTATTACATACGACCCAAAAGACGTTGTAGTACCTGATTTTTTACCAGATACGAAACAAACAAGAGAAGAAATTGCAGAATACTACCAAAGCATCTCGCGCATTGACCAAGGTTTCGGGAAATTAATGCAAATGCTGCAAGAAACAGGAAAAGCTGATAATACTATTGTTTTTTATATATCCGATAACGGTATGGCGTTTCCGGGAGCTAAAACCACGGTTTACGAACCAGGTATTAATCTACCGTGTATCATTAAAGACCCCACAAAAAATAGTAAGGGTTCAATAAGTGATGCCATGATTTCATGGGTTGATTTGACACCTACTATTCTTGATATGGCTAAAATAACTTTCGAACCAGATAATTTTCATGGAAGTTCATTTAATGACATCATCGGAAAAGATGAATTTGAAGGTTGGGATGAGATTTATGCCTCGCATACCTTTCATGAGATTACAATGTATTATCCTATGCGTGTGGTACGAAATAAAAACTATAAACTAATTTGGAATATTGCTTATCCATTAGAATATCCGTTTGCATCAGACCTATGGGCGTCATCAACATGGCAAGCCATCTATAGAAATGACCTTGAATATTTTGGACCAAAAACTGTAAAGGAGTATTTATTTAGACCTGAATTTGAGCTCTACGATTTAGATAAAGACCCTGCCGAATCAAAAAATTTAGCAACCCAAGAAGAGTTTAAAGTCATTTTAGAAACTATGAAAGATAAAATGAAAGCATTTCAAGCAAAAACAAACGACCCCTGGATGATTATGTGGGACCATGATACATCATTACAAGGAAACGGAGTTAATTTATAGCACAAATATGAAAAACATTAAACAATTAATATTCCTTGTAATATTTGGACTTTTACTATCAAATACTACGTACGCGTCTGAAATAATTCATATAAAAAATACGGAAGATGATATGACCACAACCGTTCGTGATGCCATAGCGAACGCAAAAGAAAAAGATATCAAATTAGTTTTCGAAAAAGGTAGCTATACCTTTCTCACAGATTATGCAATTGGTAAATATCTACATATTACAAATCACGGTAATGGTTTCAAAAAGATAATTTTCAATTTTGAAGGCTTTAATTCTGTAGAAATAGAAGGTAATGGTTCAGAATTTATATTCTCTGGACAAACTGCACCTTTTGTTTTCGAAGGTTGTAAAACTATTAAAGTTAACGGTATTACTTTAGATTGGAGCATTCCATTTTCTTTTCAAGGTGATGTTATAGCTGTCAATGCCGAAGAACATTATTATGATTTAAAACCATATACTGAAGGGTTTTCATGGGAATTAACAAAAGGACAAATTGAGTTTCCCGGTATTAACGACTTTAATTTTTCATCTTTAGGAAGTAGCTTGTCACATAATAAAGCAACCAAGGCAGTGGATTATGGTGCTTTCGACATGTCCTTAAACCCCAGCTATGTAGAAAAATTAGCTAATGGAAATTTACGTTTTCATGATAAAGGCATTAAACATTTTCCAAGAATAGGTACTGTTTTACAATCTAAGGGCGATAAAAACAACAACCGTTATGCTCCCGCATTCTTAGTGAGAAATTCATCAAATATAATCTTCGACAAAGTGGTTATACATCACGCTTTAGGAATGGGGTTTTTATTTGAACGTTCAGAAGACATTAAAATACAAAATTGTGGAATTTACATAAAAGAAGGTTCTAATCGTGTCATTTCTATTATTGCAGATGCTACACATTTTGCCAA
This sequence comes from Maribacter sp. BPC-D8, assembly GCF_035207705.1. Classification (NCBI taxonomy): domain Bacteria; kingdom Pseudomonadati; phylum Bacteroidota; class Flavobacteriia; order Flavobacteriales; family Flavobacteriaceae; genus Maribacter; species Maribacter sp. BPC-D8. The sequence goes on along the minus strand of NZ_CP128187.1, from coordinate 4,448,972 downwards.
TTGTAAAGGGGACATCTTAATAGAGAACTGTCGTTTTGAAGGTATGTATGATGATGGCACCAATGTTCATGGCACTTATGTTGAAGTAGATAAAGTTTTAAATAACAATACAGTTAGAGTTGCTTTAAGGCATGACCAACAGTTGGGCTTTGAGTTTGCAGGTATTGGTGATGAAGTATGGTTTATAAAAAGTCCGAATCCGCAAAGAGCTGAAGAAAACACAGTGTCTTCTGTAAAAGCTATTAATGATATTTATACCGAAATTACCTTTGAAAACGAATTGATATCAGATCTTAAACCGGGAGATATTTTAGAGAATAAAACTTGGAACCCTACATTTACAATGCGTGGTAATACCATTAGAGATCATAGAGCACGGAATATCATTATTAAAACACCAAAGAAAATTATTATTGAAGACAATGATTTATCATCAATGATGTCATCAATTATGTTACGTGGAGAAACATTTTATTGGTACGAGTCTGGTAATGTTGAGGAGGTCATAATTAGAAATAATAGGTTTGTACATTGTGCCTATGGCGGCGCAGAACACGCTGTATTAAAAGTATCACCTAGACTTGGTAATGCTTTTGATGATTCAATTACCTATGACAGAAATATTCAATTTATAAATAATTCAATTGAAACATTTGACAATAGAATTATTTGGGCAGACCGTGTTGACGGATTACTAATAAAAAACAACACCATCAAACAAACCACCACTGAAAAACCGCAATATCCCGACGCTTCTATGTTTGATTTAATTAATTGTAAAGATGTAGAAATCACTAATAATACGTACGAGGGTAATTGTGAAAACGTCTTGAAGGCAGATGATGTTTCAAAAAAGACCTTGGTTTTTAAAAAGAATAAGGGGTTTAAAAAATAGAAGTATGAAAAACTGTTTGATGCTATTTATAGTTTTGATTTTTATTTCATGTAGAAATGAAAAACGTTCTAATAAAGAAGCAGCGAAAAAACCAAATATTATTTTTGTTTTAGTAGACGATTTAGGCTATGCCGATGTTGGCTTTAATGGATCAACTTATTTTGAAACCCCCAATATAGATGCATTAGCGAAAGAAAGCTTAGTGTTAGACAATGCGTACATGTACCCTACATGTTCACCCTCTCGTACGGCAATTTTTACAGGCAAACAATCTTTTAGAACTGGCGTTTACACGGTACCGGTATTAGAAAAAGGGACGGCTGAAGAAAATATTTTTTCTAGATGGACGGTTGGTAAAGAGCACCCTATTTACGCAGAACCATTAGCTGATGCCGGCTACAAATCTATTCATATTGGAAAATATCATATCGTAGGTCCGTATCCTGAGTTAGAAATGGCAATGGAATTCCCCTTTAAACAAAAACTAACACAACCAGAGCCAGGAGACTATTCTTGGGTAGAAAAGCATAAGAAACCAGAGATTAGTCAGTACTATCCTGAAGGAAGAGGTTTTATAAAAAATGTTGGTGGTACGTTCAGAGGTGATCCTGGTTTTGAAGAAGGTGGTTACAAAAGTATAGCGGGTGGTTATTGGGCACCTTTTAGCAATCCTTTTATAGAAAAGAAAAAAGATGATAATTGGCTGACCGACCGGTTAACAGATGAGGCAATTGATTTTATGGATTCTCATAAAGAAGAACCATTTTTAATCAACCTAAACTTTTATGCCGTTCATAGACCTATTCGGGCAAGAAGTGAAGCATTGTATGAAAAATACATGACGAAACCTGTTGATTCTATTTTAGGTCAAGGTTTAGAAAAAAATGCCAAAGCTAAAGACCTTACGGCAAAATATGCCACAATGCTAGCATCTGTTGATGATAACATACAACGTCTATTAACTTATCTAGATAAGAGTGGATTAAGAGAGAATACTATAATAATCTTTACTTCAGATAACGGTTACCATAGAATAGCAAGTGCGAACAACACATTAAGAGGCGCAAAAGGAGATATTTATGAAGGCGGTATAAAAGTACCTATGTTAGTAAATTGGCCTAAAAAAATAACACCAAGAAGAAGCGATGTTGCAGTAAGTGGTCTAGATGTTTTTCCAACCCTTTTAGATGTAGCGCAAATTGAAGACTTTGAAGGTAAATTAGACGGTTCTTCATTGGCACCTTTATTCAGAAATGATACTAAATCTTTAAATGAAAGACCATTATTTTGGCATTTAGCAAGCCAATATAAACATGGAACTTGTTCTGTTATAAGAAAGGGAAACTATAAGTTAATTCAGTTTTTAGCCGATGGTTCTCTTGAATTATTCAATTTAAAAGAGGATCAAAAAGAAAGTCATAACCTAGCTAATGAGCTACCAGAAATAACTGAAAATTTACTAGGCGAGTTAGTTGAATGGCGAAAAGCAAATAATGTAGCATTGCCCCCAAATGCTGTTATGGATTTTTAGAAAAAAGCCCCATAAATATTCATTATTACATATTTCTATCTAAGTTGTAACAAGGGCAATTTTGGATTTAGTCGTCTAGGTAGAAGTAACTTTAAGCATGTTAATTGTATAACCAAACATACACTGTATTACGTAAGTTTAGTACCTCTAGCTACATGAAATGTACTTAAAAAGACATAATACTTCGTTTTCAAAATATCTTTGTATTTATAATCTTTATAACTAATCAAAATGAAAATAGGAACATCAAAATTACTGCTATGCGTATTCGTAAGTTGTATTATATTTTCTTGTAATACGAAGGCTCAGACTAAAAAAAAGCCAAATGTTCTATGGATAATCGCTGAAGACTTATCCCCATTTATGGGCTGTTATGGAGATTCTATTAATACAGGGCATACTCCGGTTATTGATCAGCTGGCTAGTGATGGTGTACTTTTTAAACGTGCCTATACCACCGCACCCGTTTGTTCGGCAGCAAGGTCTGCGATAATTACAGGTGTTATGCAAACGACAACTGGCACACACAATCATAGATCTAGTCGATTTACAGAAGATAGTATTGTACCTCAAAACTTACGTATTCTACTACCCAAAGACATGAAAACCATACCTGAATTAATGAAAGATGCAGGGTATTTCACCTTTAATAGCGGAAAAGATGATTATAACTTCCACTATGACAGAACAGCTTTATATGATGTTGGCACCAAAGAAAACTACAAGCCTGGCATGAACGGTTGGCAAGGTAATCATGCAATTGATTTTATGACGGTAAAGAATTATGTATGGAATGCTAGAAAAGACAAAGACCAGCCTTGGTTTGGACAAGTTCAAATAATGGGCGGAAAAAAAGATTACAAATATGTACGAGAAGGAGAAAAATTAGCGCCAAATGATGTGCCGTTACCTCCTTATTTCCCTAATATTCCATCTCAACGAGAAGCTTGGACCACGCATTATAACGCAAATAGAGGATCTGATGTTACTGTAGAAAATATACTAAAACAACTTGAAGCAGACGGAGAGTTAGAAAATACCATAATATTTTTCTTTTCGGACCATGGTAGTCCAACATCTCTTCGCCATAAACAATTCTGTTATGAAGGTGGTATGTTAGTGCCCTTAATGGTAAAGGGGAACCATCCCGCTTTAAAAGCTGGTGATGTAAGAAACGATTTGGTATCCTTATTAGATGTGTCTGCAACAACTTTAGCAATGGGCGGAGCTCAAATACCAGCTTATTTAGATGGTCAAGATTTATTTGCAGAAACGTTTAAGGAAAAAGAATATGTAATTGGAGCTAGAGATCGTTGCGATTATACAATCGACAGAATAAGAACTGTAGTTTCTGAAGACTTTCGGTATATCAAAAACTTTTTTCCAGACAGGCCTATGATGCAAGCTGGTTATAGAGATAATAAACCTATTGTTTTAGATATGAAGAAAGCTCATGAAGAAGGTAAATTAACACCCTACCAAGAAGAGCATTGGTTTGGAGTAAGACCTGTTGAGGAGCTATACGATTTAAAAGCAGATCCAGATCAAATTAATAATCTTGCTAACGACCCAAAATTTTCTAATATACTTGTCGAGCACAGAGCGGTTTTAGAAAACTGGATGAAAGAAACCGACGATAAAGGACAGTATCCTGAAGATGTTGCGCAATTAGAAGCAACCTTTAATTTATGGAAAGACAGACCACGTTTTAAAAATGCAAAGGTTAACCCTGAATACGATCAGTTTAAATAAAATTGAATATTTATTAAAACAAAAACAACGTTATGAAAATTAGAAATATTCTATTCTTTTTTGTTTTTATATCTACTTTGTTTTCATCTTGTAAAGAGCAAGAAAAAAAACAGAAAGAAACAGCTGAAGAAACTAAACAACCCAACATTGTATTATTATTCGTTGATGATTACGGGTGGTCAGATGTAGGGTTTAGAAATGATACTTTTAGCACACCAAATATTGACCAACTCAAAAAAGAAGGTTTAAATTTCAACAGAGCATATATTCCAACACCGACTTGTAGCCCAAGTCGACTTTCTTTGTTAACGGGAAAAGAAGCTATAAGATTGGGTATGCCTAGACACATTGCTCTAGATCCAAATAAGCCAGATGCCGAATATAACTTATGGCCAACCGACCCTGTGCAGATGCCATCAAGAAATTATTTACCTCTTGAAGAAGTTACCTATGCCGAAAAACTTAAAGAAGAAGGTTACTACAATTATTTTGTTGGCAAATGGCATTTAGGTCATAAAGGGCGTTACCCTACTGATCAAGGTTTTGATGAAGAATTCGGAACAACAGATCATGGGCATCCTAAAAGCTATTACTTCCCATTTTTTAAGGATGGTGACCCTAACGGATTCATGAAAAATTATAAAGAAGGTGATTACCTTACTGACGTATTAACTGATGGTGCTGTTGACTTTATTAAAACCTATGATAAGGCAGATCCTTTTATGCTGTCATTTTGGTATTATTCTGTACATGGACCTTCTGTAGGTAGAAAAGACTTATTGAAGAAATATCAAGAAGCTGGTTTAGAGGGTAAATATGCACATCATGCTGCTATGGTCGAAGCTATGGATGAATCTATTGGTCGGGTTAGAAATGCATTAAAAGAAAAAGGAATTGAAGAAAATACAGTAATTATCGTATTATCTGATCAAGGTGGGGCTTATACCAACGCACCACTTAGCGGTGGTAAAAAAGGTGGAAACACATTAGGTGAAGGTGGTGCAAGAGTACCATTTATCATAAAATATCCTGGCGTTACCAAAGCAAACACAGAAAGTAATACTCCTGTTCAATCTATAGATTTATATCCAACTTTAATTGAAATCGCTTCAGGCAAGAAGTATAACGACAATCAAATTCAAGGGGTTAGTTTACTACCTATTTTAAATGGTAGCGATATTGAACAAAGAGAACTTTATTTCTTTAGAAGTTATGAAGACCAATATGCCGCTGTAATTTCTGGAGATTGGAAATTGGTAAAGTATCACAGCGGAAAATTTCAGCTATTCAATGTTTCAGAAGACATCAGTGAACAAAACGATTTAATAGGAAAAGGGCTAGACATTGAAAAGAAACTTATAGCAGATATTGCCGCTTGGGAAAAAGAAGCTGTACCAACTTACTAAATATTGCATATGAAAATACTTAAATTATCTACGTTACCACTACTAAGCATCTTTTCAAGTTTTCTTCTGTTTTCAATAGCATCATGTGGTGATAAAAAAGTCGAAAAGGTTGCAAGCACTAAAAAGACTAAACCAAACATCATTTGGCTGATGGCTGAAGACATGAGCACAGATTTGGCTTGTTACGGTTTGCCAAATGTAAAAACCCCTAATTTAGACAAAATGGCAACTGACGGTGTTCGTTTCGATAATGCCTTTGTAACCAATCCTATTTGTTCGCCAAGTCGTTCTGCAATGATGATCGGTACGCATCAAGTAAAAACCAATACGCATAATCATCGTAGCAATAGAGATATTCCTTTAGACAAACAGTTTACGCCTATGACACAAAAATTACGAGAAGCGGGTTACACTACTATTTTGGGTAATCATTCCGTAATGAAAAAAGGACGTAAAATCGACGTTAATTTTAAGCATGAACCTATCGGGAGTTGGGACGGAGAAACTAATTTTGGCTTATTTGACAAGTATGACAATTTTGAAAAAGCCGATGAACCATTCTTTGCACAAATTCAATTGGTAGCAACACACCGAGGGGATTGGTGGAACGAGGTTCGTGAAAAATCTGAGCATCCTGTTGATCCAGATAATGTTGAAATGCCTTCTTATATGGCAGATCACCCGGCAATTCGTTTAGATTGGGCTAAATATTTAGACCAGATTGAATATATAGATAATGAAGTGGGAATGATTTTTAAAGAACTTGAAGAAAAAAATATGGCAGATAATACTGTTGTTATTTTTATAGGTGATAATGGTCGTTGTAATATTAAAGGAAAGGGGTATTTACATGATCCAGGCTTAAGAATTCCTTTAATTGTTTATTACCCAGAGCAATTTAAAGGTGGCGAAGTAAGAAAAGATGTTGTGAGTGCAACAGATATTACCGCTAGTATTTTAGATTTTGCCCAAATTGAAATTCCGACTTATATGACCGGTCAGCCAATATTTGATGCCAATTTCAATAGAGAGTATGTTTATGGCGCACGTGATTTATGGGATGAGATTGACGAGAAATCAAGAGCCATTACCTCTGATGAATGGAAATATATTAGAAACGATAAGCCAGAAATACCATTTGACGCCCACCAAGCGTATTTAGAATTTTATCGCCCAGCTGTTCATATAATGCGTCAGCTTAAAAAAGAAGGCAAATTAACCGATGAACAAAAATTCTTCTTTGAAGACACCAAGCCTGTAGAAGAATTATACAATCTAAAAAATGACCCTCAAGAGTTAGTTAATTTAGCTACCAATGCAGAATATGAAACCATCTTGACTCAAATGAGAGCGAAAACTATTGATTTTGATAATAGAATGAAACCCGTAAGTGACATCTACGAACCTAAGTCTGTTCAGAGTACAGTCGATTTAGTTGAATGGATAAAAAATGAACACCCAGAGGTACGTAAACAAATGGAAGATGGTGTAGAAATCGGATTTAAAAAATGGGGGAAAATCTATAAAGATTACCAACAGAACAATAGCAAATAAAGAATACATAATTCTTACCTCACCAATAGTAGCTTTATTGAGCCTTTTTTAGGTCATAAAATTAATCTTGTAAAACCAAACTTCTAATTGAAGTTTGGTTTTTTAATTTAATTGATTTTACAGAAGCAAAAAACCACTACTTCTACCCCACCCTTAATATATTTCTAAAAAGACAATTACTATAACCGAAAACCAAGCATTTTTGACCAATAAATCGCGTTCAAAAATTAAGTAATTTACGTTAAATTCAAAATTCACCTTCTAAAAACACCAGCGTTTACTAGGGTTTAATGTTAATTTACTCTTAAATACATTTTATGTACGGGTATGTACATCGGCTTTTTTGAATTGACTGATATTTACTCTTGTAAAACATAGTCAATGTCAATTCAAAACTACATTTTAAAAATTATTCTATTATCGAATTTAGTTTTCAGCATCAATTGTTATAGTCAACAATTATCAGAAAATGAGGTAGTAGTTTTTGGTTTAGACATTGCCGAAGATGCAACACCTGCATTAGTATCAAGAATTTTAAAAGCTAATGAAAATCCGATTTCAGAAATAAAATTTGAAAAAGGAACTTATCATTTTTATCCGGATAAGGGTTTTGAAAAATTTTGCTATATCTCTAATCATGGAGATTTAATGATCAATACTCCTTTTCCCCTATTTAATATGAACAACCTTGTAATAGATGGACAAGGTTCTACATTCATATTTCATGGAGTAATGATTCCCTTTTTAATAGATGATAGTAAAAATATAAGTGTAAAGAATTTATCTATCGACTGGTATCAGTCTTTTCATAGCGAAGGTTTAATCGTTGCCAACGATGAAGCAAATAAAACATTTGACATGCAAATTTCAAATGAATACCCTTACGATATTCGAAATGGTCAATTGTTTTTCATAAAAGAATACTATCAACATACTATTGGGCAATCTATTTTATTTGACCCCAAAAGAAAAGCAATTTCTTTTGATACAGAAGCATACACAGGTATTACGACAAAATCAAAATCAGAAACAACTTTTAATCTAGATACGATTACCTATAAGTATGAGTATGATAAACGCGATGTTGATAACAAGAATATAGGAATACAAAATCGTGTAACGGTAAAAGAAATAAAACCAGGTTTACTTCGTGTATTCGGGCACACAAAAAAAATGCCACCTGTAGGTCATATACTATCAATGAAAGGTGAACAAGGTTTAAATAGAGTGTCACCTGCGTTTAGTGTAAAAAATACAAATGGTTTTAATGCCTTAAACGTTACTGTACATCATGCAGGTGGTATGGGTATTATTGCCGAAAACTCTGCCGATATTATACTTGATAACTTTAATGTTACCCCATCTCAAGGTCGTATGGTATCTACAACTGCAGACGCCACACATTTTGTTGGTTGTAGAGGAAAATTGGAATTAAAAAATTGCACGTTCGAAAATCAACTTGACGATGCTTCTAACATTCACGGAACATATCAAAAAATAGTCGATGTACTTGACGATTACAGAATTGGTGTTAGAATGGGGCATCATCAGCAAAAAGCTTTTGTGATAGGGCGACCTAACGACAATTTAGGTTTTGTAAGATTGAGCGAATCTTTTTTTCCATATAAGAAATCAACTATAAAGAACATAGAGTATATCAATAACAGATATCAAATAATAACACTTAACGATAAGTTACCTGAAAATTTAAAAGCAGGCGATTTAGTTGAAAATCTTGATGGCTACCCTGACCTACTAGTTCAAAACTGCACTATAAGAAATAACAGAGCAAGAGGTTTGTTGATTTCGAACCCTGTACAGACGGTCATTGAAAACAATTTCTTTAGTACTGAAATGGAAGCAATTTTAATGCCTGTTGAAAGTGGGCATTGGTATGAATCTGGTAATGCCGCAAATGTGGTTATTAAAGGAAACATATTTCAAGACTGTCAACATGGAGGAAAAAACCGAGGTGTAATTCGATTCGATACAGATGATGACAATGAAAATATAGCCTTCAAAAACATTGAAATTACAGATAACACATTTAATCAATTTGACAATTTAATTCTCGAGATCACCAATGTTGATGGTCTCGTTTTTAAAGGAAATGTAATTACAAACTCAAGTACGTTCCCTCAACTTTATCCAGAAAACCCAGCAATTACAGTAGTGAATTCTAAAAATCTGATTTTCAAGAAGAATAAATACAAAGGAAAAGTAAACTCCAATTTTTTAATAACGGTAGACGGTTCAATGTCTGATTTAAAACTCAAATAAAATAAAACAACTATTCAAATGAAAAAATATTAATCTATTAAAATCATCCAAAATTTAACTTAAAACTAATTATATGAAACTAAAAAAACACTCACTTACTAATAAGCTATTGAGCAGGTATCTGCTCTTTACTTTATTATTAACAACGTTTGCTAGCCTACAAGCACAAGCGCAAGCGCAAGATCTTACGGTTACCGGTACCATTACAAGTGCTGAAGACGGTTATCCAATACCAGGAGCAACGGTAATAATAAAAGGAACAACAACAGGTTCGATATCTGACTTTGATGGAGTTTATTCTATTGACACCCAAATTGGCGATACATTAGAATTCAGTTTTATCGGCACAGAGAGCCAAAGTGTAACAGTAACCAAAAATACGCTGAATGTGGTTCTGGTCTCACAAGCCGAAAACCTTGATGAAGTTGTAATAATTGGGTACGGTTCAATTGCTAAAAAAGATGTTACAGGTTCTGTATCTTCTGTAAGTACAAAACAGATAACACAAACGCAAACAACATCTATAGCGCAAGCGATACAAGGTAGAGCTGCTGGGGTTGCTGTAACTAAAAGTTCAGGTCAACCAGGATCTACGCCTACTGTAAGAATTAGAGGTGTCGGTACTGTTAACAATTCAGACCCTTTATATATCGTAGATGGCGTACCAATTAATGACATCTCTAATGTTAATATGGATGATGCTCAGTCTATTCAAGTTTTAAAAGATGCATCTGCTACAGCTATTTATGGTTCAAGAGGTGCCAATGGGGTGGTCTTGATCGCTACAAAAACGGGTCGTGCGTCTAAACCATCTATTTCTTATAAAACCTACACAGGTATGGAAACTAGAATTGACAATTTAGATGTTATGAATGCCGAACAATGGGCAACTTTATATAATGAAGGAAAAACTAATGATGGTGCTGCTATAGATCCTGATTTTTCAAACCCTTCATCTTTAGATTCTTATAACTGGAAAGATGCAGCTTATAGAACTGGTAACATACAAAGTCATCAACTAGCTGTTTCTGGTGGAAGCGAAAAAATATCATATTACGTCTCTTTCGGTAAATTAGACCAAAAAGGTATATTAAAAAATACTTCTTTTGATAGAACTAACTTTAGAGTAAACAATACCTATCAAATAAAACCCCAAATAAAAGTGGGTCAGAATCTTCAGTATTCAAAATCAAAATCCAATTCTGTAAGTGCTACAGGTGCTAACTCTAATCTAAAAACTGCATTTATTGGTTATGTTGTAGATCCCGTATCACCGATATTTACAGCAGACGGTACACCAGCTAGACCCTTATATTCTACAGAAATAAGAAACCCTGTCGGTTTAACTATATATGATCAGACTCCATTAACAAAAGAGAGCTTTTTAGGAAATATATTTATTGAGGCAGACCTGTTTAAAGGTTTATCATTTAGATCAAATTATGGTTTAGAGATTAATAATAGAAAGACAGATAACTTTCGATCTGAATACTTTATCTCTGCAGAACAGAATAGACCTGTTAATTCTTATAGTTTAATGAGATCCGAAAACAAGGTTAGTGTTTGGTCTAACACTTTAAATTATAGAACAACGATTAATCAAAAGCATAGTATTAATGCGCTAATTGGTCATGAATCGCAAAAATCAGATTTCAACAATGTTATAGCTTCAAGAAGTAATATTCCAGAAGGCGTCGACAACCCTACTTTAGGCGCAGGGGCAGTAGATTCTTCAACAAATGGAGGTGGCATTTCAACATCGTCTTTATTATCTTATTTCGGAAGACTAAACTATAGTTATGACGAAAGGTATTTATTTACCGGTACTTATAGAATTGATGGGTCTTCTAGATTTGGAGAGAATAATAGATTTGCTCAATTTCCATCTTTAGCCTTAGCATGGAATATTAAAAACGAAGATTTTTTCAAAAGCGAAGCTATCAATCAATTTAAAGTTAGAGTAGGATGGGGAGAAACAGGAAATCAAAACATACCAAACTCTGCCATTTTTAGCACCTTAAGTACTAGTGAAAATTATTTATTGGGTAATGATGAAACTACGGTAGTTGGTTTGGCTCCATTAAGACCAGGTAATCCAGATTTAAAATGGGAAACGACCACTACAACAAACGTAGGTCTTGACTTGGGCTTTCTAGAAAACGCTATCACTTTTACTGCTGATTATTTTATTAAGACTACTTCAGATATGTTGTTAGAGTCACCAATACTACAAACATCAGGCTTTGGTTTGAACCCGACTATAAACGCTGGGGAAATTGAAAATAAAGGATTTGAATTTTCTGCCAACTATAAAAAAAGTATCAATGATTTTTTCTTTAGCGTAGGTGGTAATATTTCTATAATAGACAATACCGTAGTTAGTTTAGCTTCAGAAGGTAGCTCAATAAATACAGGTAACGCAGGTAATGGATATTCAAATATTAGTAGAACAGAAGCTGGTCGGTCTATTGCATCTTTCTATGGTCTAGAGGCAATCGGACTTTTTCAGAACCAAGATGAAATAGACAATAACGCGAGTTTAAACGGTAATCTACCTGGAGACGTGCAATACAGAGATCAAAATGGAGATGATGTTATCAATGATGATGACAGAACATTTATTGGTTCTCCATTACCAGATTTTACGTATGGAATTAATGTTGATATGATTTACAAACAATTCGACTTTTCAATGTTCTTTCAAGGTGTTCAGGGGAATGATATTTTTAATGCTACCGGATATTTATTAGACGGAAAATTAGACTCTAATCTAAGTACTGAATATCTTAATAGATGGACAGGTGAGGGTACATCTAACTCTGTACCTAGAGCCACATTTGATGGGTTTGCCAATAATAGCAGACTATCTAGCAGGTTTGTTCAAGATGGATCTTATTTAAGATTAAAAAACATTCAATTAGGGTATAATTTTGATAGTAGTGTACTTGAGAAAACATTTATAACCAAAGCTAGAGTCTATTTAGCAGGTCAAAATTTACTTACCATTACAAATTACAATGGCTTAGATCCAGAACTAGGTGTAGATGAAACCCAAACACAAGATGGTAGTAATACATCTTTAGATTTAGGTATTGACAGAGGTAGATACCCATCAACAAGAACAGTTACTGTAGGTCTTGATATTAACTTTTAAAAAAACTATTTATGAAAATATATAATAACATTCAGAGATATATAAAGTACGGTTTACCTGCGATAATGATTGCAATAGTATCTTGTACAGATGAGCTTGATTCTGAAGCCTATGGAGAACCTGTTTTAGAAAACTTTTATACTAATCCGGTTCAGGCAGAGCAAGCTCTAGTAGCATCATATTCGTCAATGAGCGAAATAGCGGGTAGTAACTTTTGGGGTACCATGGGTAATGATGTCATTTTTGGAGAAATAGGTACAGATGACTTTATAAAAGGAGGACGTACAGCAGAAAATAATACTCCACTACTAGAAAGAGATACTTGGACAATTTCTACATCAAGCCAAATAATAGAACAGATGTGGAAGGTAAATTACAAAGGTATTTTATTTACCAATTTGGTCATAGAAAACGTACCGAACATTGATTTTGATGATGAAGAAAGAAAAAAGGAAATTTTAGCAGAAGCTCATTTTTTACGTGCCTTTTATTATTTTGATTTGGTAAACTCGTTTGGTGGTGTACCAATTATAGATAAGCCTTTAAGTATAGGCGAGTTCAATGTTCCCCGATCTACAAAAGAAGAATCTTATACATTTATTGAAGATGATTTAAAAATTGCAATCGCCGATTTACCTTCGAGATTAAATAGAGATGCCAATTATACTGGGCGTGCCGATAAAGGGGCTGCGTTAGGTATGATGATGCGTGTATTATTATATCAAAATAAAATGGCACAAATTGAGACCTATGGTAATCAGCTGTTTGCTTTAGGCTTTCAATTAACACCAGATTATACTACCATTTTTCAACCAGAAGGTGAATGGAATTCAGGATCTCTTTTCGAAATTAATTTTTCTTCAGATGCCAGTATTTTAGGTACAGGTATACCAAGACGTGTAAACCCGAATAGTAATAAAGGAGGGGGGTTTGTACAAGCAAGAGAAGATTTAAGAAATGAATACGAGGAAAATGATCCTAGATTTGATGCTACTTTATTCTTTAAAGATGCTAATTATGGAACAGATTGGTATGTAAGAAAGTACTCTTGGGCTCCTTATTCAAATTATGAATTACCAGCTATTGGGGGTAATAATAACAGCGCAAATAATATTCGTATCATAAGACTCTCTGATGCTTATTTAATGTACGCAGAAGCTATTTACAATTCAGACCCAACAACAGCAATTGAATATGTAAACAAGGTTAGAACTAGAGCTAGAGGAACTGCTGCAGCTACTGTAGTGCCAGATTTGCCTAATTCTTTAACTGGGCAAGACTTACTAGATGCTATCTATCATGAAAGACGTGTAGAGTTAGCTGGTGAAGGGTTCAGGTTTCACGATTTGGTTAGAACAGATAGAGCGGGAGCTTTACTAAGCCCCTATGGCTTTACACAGGGTACAAATGAGATAATGCCATTACCTATAAATGAAATAACATTATCAAATGGCGTTTTAACACAAAACCCTAATTATTAGAATATATAAGTATTATCATTTTTGTTGTAGTTAGTTTTTTTTCCCATCTATTATTTTAGATGGGAAAATTTTATTTAAATAAGCTGAATACGCTATTGAAATTTATATCACATTAAACTATGAAAACCTCAAAACCACACATATTACTAATACTATCAGCCATTTTATTATTTGGGTTCAGCTGTAAAGAGAAGCCAATAGAAAAGAAAAATGAAGTAGAGAAAGCTGTAAAAAAACCAAATATTGTCGTCATTTATTTAGATGATTTGGGCTACGGAGATATCAGTTCATACGGGGCAACAGAACTGCAAACACCAAATATTGATGCTTTAGCTTCTGGAGGATTAAAATTTACTAATGGTTATGCATCATCGGCAACGTGTACACCGAGTAGGTATGCATTACTTACAGGTATGTATCCTTGGCGAAATAAAGATGCAAAAATATTACCGGGTACTGCTCCCCTCTTAATAAGTACTGAGCAACAAACCTTACCTAAAATGCTAAAAACCCAAGGCTATCAAACAGCTATCGTTGGTAAATGGCATCTTGGTTTAGGAACCGGAATGGTGAATTGGAACGAAAGAGTTTCGCCAGGACCAAATGAAGTTGGTTTTGATGAATCTTATATTTTAGCTGCTACGCAAGATAGAGTACCTACAGTATATATTGATAATGGAAATGTTGTCGGTTTAGATCCGAACGATCCAATATCTGTAGATTATAAAACAAATTTTGAAGGTGAACCAACAGCAATTTCAAATCCTGAAATGCTAAAAATGAAATGGCATCACGGGCACAATAATAGTATTGTAAACGGCATCCCTAGAATTGGTTTTATGAAAGGCGGTGATGCTGCTAAATGGAGCGATGTTGATATGGCTGATCATTTCTTGACAAAAGCACAAGACTATGTAAAAAATCATAAAGAGAAACCATTCTTTTTATATTATGCAATGCAACAACCTCATGTACCACGAACACCACATCCTCGTTTTGCAGGTAAGTCTGGCTTAGGACCTAGAGGCGATGTTATTCTAGAAGCAGACTGGTGTATAGGTGAGTTTATAAAAACTTTAAAGGAAGAAAAATTATTAGAAAACACACTCATAGTTTTCTCAAGTGATAACGGCCCTGTATTGAATGACGGATACTATGATGACGCTGTTGAAAAACTAGGAAAACATGATCCTAATGGAGGTTTAAGAGGTGGTAAATACAGCATCTTTGAAGCAGGTACACGAGTACCGTTCATTACTTATTGGAAAGGAAAAATTAAACCTGCTACTTCAGATGCTATCGTTTGCCAAATGGATTTATTAGCGTCGTTAGCAGACCTAGTGGGTACAGAAGACAATACTACTGATAGTGAAGATGTAATGAATGTATTATTAGGTGAAAGTCAAAAAGGAAGAGATAACCTAATTATTGAGGCTACAGGTAAAACGGCATTACGCCATGGAGATTGGTTAATGATTCCGCCATATAAAGGCAAAAACTTCAGAGAAAAAGTTAGCATAGAGGTTGGTAATTTCCCAGAATTTCAACTTTATAATTTGAAGGATGATGCAGGTCAACAAAATAATTTAGCCATATCTAATCCTGAAAAATTAGCAGAAATGACCAAAATTTTCGAATCATTAAGAGGAGTAGATTTTGAAAAAGGTGTAAAAGAAGTCATTTTTAGATAAGACTAGTATTTATATAAACTCAATTATCATGAATATCAAGTTCGTATTATTTTCAATGCTGTTTTCAATAGCATTAGTTTCATGTGCTCAAGAAAATAAAAAGCCAAACATTATATACATTTTAGCTGATGATATGGGCATTGGTGATTTGGGTTCTTACGGTCAAAAATTTATTCAAACACCGAACCTTGATAAAATGGCCGCCAATGGCATGAGGTTCACTCAACATTATAGTGGGGCAGCCGTGTGTGCACCTTCGCGTTCAACATTAATGACAGGTCAACATACTGGCCACACCCCTATTAGAGGAAATAAAGAAGTAGGTAATAACATAGAAGGTCAAGTACCAATACCTGCAAATACAGTAACACTTGCCGAAATTTTAAAGGCACAAGGTTATGCAACCGGTATGTTTGGTAAATGGGGACTTGGTTTTAACGAAGGGGACCCAAATAATCAAGGTTTTGATGAGTTTTATGGTTATAACGACCAAAAATTAGCGCATCGTTATTATCCACCCTATTTAAATCATAATCAAAAAAGAGATTCTCTTGAAGGTAATGATTGGACAAACAAAGTCACTTATGCACCAAACAAAATACAGGATCATAGACTTAAATTTTTAGAAGACAATAAAGACAAGCCATTTTTTGCATATATACCTTTGGTTTTACCACATGCCGAAATTATATCTCCTAATGATTCTATATTCAAACTATACGATGGTAAATTTATTGAAACACCATATACGGTAGATAATGATTATACATCAGATTATGGTCCGAATATCGTCAAACATCATTATGCATCTGTAGCGAAACCTTTAGCCACTTATGCTTCAATGGTTACTAGAATAGATGCATATGTAGGTCAAATTATTGATAAGGTAGATGAATTAGGTCTTGCAGATAATACCATTATTATGTTTGCAAGTGATAATGGCCCTACTACATTAGGCGGAGCTAGTCCAGATTTTTTTAGTAGCAATAGTGATTTTAAAGGCTATAAGCGAGATCTATATGAAGGTGGTATTAGAGCACCTTTTATCGTGGTTTGGCCAAATAAAGTAGAAAAGGCTAGCATAACCAACCACGTATCAACGTTCTGGGACGTTTTGCCAACTTTGACTGAAATCACCAATTCAGAAACACCTGATAATATTGATGGTATTTCATTTTTACCCACATTAATAGGTAAAGAAAACCAAGCTCAACATGATTATTTATACTGGGAATATAATATTAAAGGTGGAAGAAAAGCGGTTCGAAAAGGAAATTGGAAAGGTGTTTGGTACAATATGAATACCAAAAAACAAAGTCATTTAGAGCTATACAATCTAGCTGAAGATATATCTGAAACTACTGATGTTGCAGATAAACATCCAGAAATCGTTGCTGATTTTAAGCAAATTATGAAAGAGGCAAGAACAGATTCAGAATTGTTTCCATTTGAAAACTAAACTATACAAATAAAGGTAGATTGTATACCGCTACAATAGGTCAACACTGTTTGTATTTTCATTATTCTTATGAGTAATGAAGCATAATTGACATACATGAATAAAGAATTATTACATAAGATAAAAACAAACTTTGGTGAAAAGTTTGACACAAAGCCCTTAATGATATTTTCTCCTGGCAGAATCAATATTATTGGTGAACATACCGATTATAATGATGGCTTTGTATTTCCTGCCGCAGTAGATATGGGCATAATATTGGCCATACAAAAGAGTGACTCAATTATATCAACAGCGTATGCCCTAGATAAGCATGAAGAATTACAATTTTCTTTAGATGAACTGAAACCCTCGACCGAAGGTAGTTGGGAGAACTATATTAAAGGTGTGGTTGCCGAAATACAGAAGAGCGGTAAAACAATCGGAAATTTTAATTTAGTTTTTGGCGGAGATATTCCTGGAGGTGCAGGCATGTCTTCATCTGCTGCATTAGAGAATAGTGTAGTCTTTGGTTTGAATATTCTATTTGATTTACAGCTTTCAAAAGAAGAAATGATATTAATTTCTCAAAAGGCCGAACATAATTATGTAGGCGTAAAATGCGGAATTATGGATCAATATGCCAGTATGTTTGGTATTAAAGACAATGCATTACTTCTAGATTGTAGAACTGTAAAGTCTAAACCTTATAAAATTGATTTTAAAAGCTATCAGCTGATATTAATTAATACGAACGTTAAACACAGCCTATCTGACAGTGCTTACAATGACAGACGATCTGTATGCGAATCTATTTCAAAAATGCTAGATGTACAGGCTTTAAGAGATGCCACCATAAATGATCTGAAAAAGATTCAAGAACAGGTAACACCTGCAAACTACCAAAAAGCACTCTACATTATACAAGAAAATGAGAGGGTTATAATGGCATCTAAAGCTATTGAAGAAGGAAATTTAAATGTACTAGGCGAACTGCTTTTTGACTCACATAATGGGTTACAAAATCAGTATAAAGTAAGTTGCGACGAATTAGATTTTTTAGTGAATAAAGCAAAATCTAACAAACATGTTTTAGGGGCAAGAATGATGGGTGGCGGTTTTGGTGGTTGCACTATTAATTTAATATCGACTGAACATACCAATGCATTTACAGAAGATGTAGCTAAAAATTATAAAGAAAAATTCAATATTGACTGTACCGTTCATGCCATAAAACTTTCTGACGGTACAAAAATTATTGAATAATTAAAAAACTAAATGGAAAGAGAATTACAAGATTACTCACACAAACGTTTAAATATACTTACCGGTGAATGGGTTTTAGTTTCACCACATAGGTCAAAAAGACCATGGCAAGGCCAAAATGAAAAAATCTCAAAAGAAGTGAGACCTTCTCATGACGAAAATTGTTTTTTATGTGCTGGAAATCTTAGGATTAACGGAGAAAAAAATCCGGATTATAAGGATGTATTTGTTTTTACAAACGATTTTGCTGCATTACAGAAAGATTCTAAAGATTTTAAATTAGATGATGGGCTGTTTCAAGCTCAAAGTGAAAAAGGTGTTTGTAAAGTTATTTGTTTTAGTCCTGATCACTCTAAGAGTTTAGCTGACATGGAGGTTACCGATATTGCTAAAGTCGTAAAGGTTTGGCAAAAAGAATACCTTAAATTAAGTGTTAACGACACCATTAATTACGTACAAATTTTTGAAAACAAAGGTGCCGTTATGGGTTGTAGCAACCCACACCCGCATGGGCAAATATGGAGTCATTCTACATTATCAAATGAGGTTTACAAAAAAGACAAACATCAAAAAGAATACTTTTTTAAAAATAAAAGTAGTTTGCTGGGTGATTATTTAGCTCAAGAAATTAAGGCTGCAGAACGTATTATTTATCAGAATGATGCTTTTGTAGTATTAACTCCTTTTTGGGCAGTATGGCCTTTTGAGACCATGATTATACCCAAGAAACCTCAATCTAACATAACTACAATGTCATCTGAGGAAAGTATGGCTTTTGCAGATGCAATTTCTGCCATTACCAAGGCGTATGATAAGTTATTCGAATGTTCGTTTCCGTACTCTAGTGGAATTCATCAAGCTCCTACAAACGGTCAATCTAATCATCATTGGCATTGGCATATGAGTTTTTATCCTCCATTATTGCGAAGTGCTACGGTCAAGAAATTTATGGTGGGTTATGAAATGTTTGGAACACCACAACGAGATATCACAGCTGAACTAGCTGCTCAAAGACTGAAAGAATTAATTTAAAACTAATTCTTTCAGTCCTGTTGCTATTTACACTTGTAACCCTGCGCGTATAAGTAAATCTCTAGTCAATTTAATGCCTTCTTCTTCATTGCCTTCAGTGGTTCCATACTCGATGCCGACAAAACCAGTATACCCAAAATCTTTGACCATTTTCATCATTTTTAGATAATCAATACTTGTTTCATTACCGTCTTGGTCAAACGCTATTGCTTTAGCACTTACTCCCTTTGCAAAAGGCAGTATTTCTGCAAACCCTTTATACTTATCGTACTCTTCTATACATTCACGCTCCTTATTTTTTTGGATACAAAAATTTCCAAAATCTGGTAGGGTACCGCAATTTTCACGGTCTACATTTTTCATAATATTAGACAACCACAATCCATCAGAAGAAAACCCACCATGGTTTTCAACCAAAATATTAATATTAGAATCTTTCGAATAATCTAATAATTGTTGTAATGAGTCTAATGCTGCTTTTGTGGCTTCTTCTTTTTCAACCCCGCCACCTAAATTTACTCGAATGGCGTGACAACCTATAAAATGCGCTGCATCTATCCATTTGTAATGATTTTCTATAGCTTGTAAGCGTTTTTTAGAATCGACATCTGCAAGTTGCCCCTCCCTATCGATCATTATTAAAACATTCTCTACGCCTTCAGACTTAGCTCTGTTATTCATTTCGGCTAAGTACTTTTTATCTTGGGCCTTATCCATAAAAAATTGATTAACATACTCAAGTCCTTCACAATCAAAACTTCTGGCTTTTGCGGCAAAATCAAGATTATCCATTTTCCCAGACCGTAGTGCGTTGTGAAATGACCACTGCGCCAATGAAATTTTAAAAAACAAGTCTTTATTTAAAAAGTTCAAATCACCCATACCAAAGGCAGGAATACCCGTCATAGCTACCAAACTTGTTGCCTGAAGTGTTTTAGATATAAATTTTCGTCTTTGCATTACTTATATGTTATTTGAAATTATCTACTTCTTTATAGGCTTCGATTACCACTTGTTCTCCTGCTTTACCTGGCTTTGAATTTTTATGTTCCATACCAAGAATACCATCATACCCTTTTGAATCTATAAATTTCAAAACATTCTTATAATTGATTTCACCAGAAGTGGGTTCTGCCCTACCTGGGTTATCTCCAATTTGGATGTAAGCAATTTCATCCCAACAGGCATCCATATTTGGGATAAGGTTGCCCTCTTGAATCTGCTGATGATAGATATCGAATAAAATTTTACAGGAAGGTGAATTAACTGCCTTACATATTTCATAAGCCTGCGGTGATTCGGTTAAAAATGCACCAGGATGATTGAAAAAATTAAGTGGCTCTAAAACCATCGTTAAATCATGAGGTTCAAATATAGCCGACGCTTGTTTTAGAGTTTCAACAACATTGACCGTTTGATAGCCCATGCTTATTTTCGGTGCTACATTACCCGGTACTACAGTCATCCATTTAGCATTAACTCTTTTAGCTACCTCAACAGACTGTTTACAATACGCAAGAAATTCTTCCCGTTTACCTATATCACCAGATCCTACATGACCTTCCTTTAGAAATACCGCAACAAAAACACCCATTTCTAATCCGCGGTCTTGCATTGTTTTAGCCATCTTTTCTTGCAAGGCTACGTCCCTTTTCCGCATGGTATTATCTTCAAAAGCGGTAAAGCCTAGATCAGCCATAAAATTCAATTGATCGATAGGGTCTTTACCAACATGATTTTCAAACATGCCGATATGGGGTGCATATTTTAAATTAAAGCTGTTCTTTGTATTGGTATTCTGTTGGCTATTAAATGACATAAAACTTCCTGCCAATGGTAATGCACTACCCGCCAAAGCTGATTTTTTCATAAATTTCCTTCTTTCCATTTGTTCTTAATTATTCGGACCAAGCTCTGCCGTCAGTCAATTCATTTAAATCTCCACAGGGTATATATTCGCCAGGCACGGGCAAATATGCCAATACTTCTTCGCCTACATACTCATTACATTTATACCCCCAAACAACCAAATCGCGTAGTTTTTTAGCAAATGGCAATTCATCACTGTCTTTATCCGTTACCGCAGATTTCATTACGGGGGTTAAATCATTTATTGTCAGCGTTGATATTTCTGTTTTATCAGTTGCAACAAAGGCTTTCGCTGCTAAGTTGGTTAAGGTTGTTTTGAATGCTTCTTGTTGCTTATTGCCTAAACACTCAACCGCAAAAAAGTCGATGAATTTATGTACATCTAGTTCAGATGCCGATGGTGTTTCGGTTTTAGGTAATACCACATCAACAATCGTTTTAAGTAAACTTCCCTCTTCTTCTGAAAGGAATGTGGGTACCCATGCTACTGTTTTTTCATCTTTACAACTTTGTAATAAACCAACAAATGTGGGCACAGCAACAACATAGCCCATTGACAAACCCATTCGTATCAATACTTTTCTTCTATCCATTAGATGTTTCCGTTTTTAAGTTCTTGAGCGGCATGTTCAGCAGCTCTTGCTGTAAAAGCCATATAGGTAAGCGAAGGATTGACACAGCTTGAAGAAGCCATGAATGCGCCATCGGTAATATATACATTTGGTACTGCATGCACTTGATTATGTCCATTTACAACTGATGTCTTTGGGTCTCGCCCCATGCGTGCTGTACCCATTTCATGTATACCATGACCAAGGTTGTACTTACTATTGTTCATTTTTATATCATGGAAACCTGCTTTTTTAAGCATTTCTGCGGCTGATGTAGTAATATCTTCTCGCATGTTCAATTCATTTTCCCTTATCTCGGCATCAAAGGTTACTGTAGGTAAACCCCAACCATCTATGATTTCATAATCAAGGGTCATTCTATTATCTGAATAAGGGAGAATTTCACCGAAACCACCAACACCCATTACCCATCCACCAGGTTTTAAAATAGCTTCTTTTAAATCGACACCGACCCCAAGTTCAGCGATAGATGTTTTCCAATCTTTTCTACTAGCACCACCTTGATATCCAAAACCTCTGATATATTTTTTATCTTTTGATGTACCGTTTAAATTTTCAAACCTTGGTATGTATATTCCGTTAGGTCTTCGACCTTTGTAATATTTATCATCATAGCCATCGATTTTACCATTGGCGCCAGCACCTAAATGGTGATCCATAACGTTTCTACCCACTTGATCAGAATCATTCCCCATTCCGTTTGGAAACCGGTCTGATTTAGATTGCAATAGAATGGAGGCTGATGCAATAGCCGATGCACATAAAAAGATTACTTTGGCATTGAATACCATTTCTTCTTTTGTTAACCTATCGATTACTTTAACACCACTAGCTTTTTTGGTATTGGGATCGTAAACAACTTCAGTAACAATAGCATCTGGGCGTAGCGTTAAATTACCTGTACGCTCGGCAGCAGGCAGTGTAGATGAGTTACTGCTGAAGTAGCCCCCAAAAGGGCAACCTCTTGCACAGCGGTTTCTAAATTGGCATTTGGTTCGGCCTTCGAAGGGTTTATCACCAGTTATGTGAGCTATTCTACCAGCGGTAACTACTCGACCATCAAGGTTTTTATAAACTCCGTCCCTAAAATGTTGTTCTACACAATTCAGATCCATCATTGGTAGAAACTGACCATCGGGAAGTTGAGAGAGACCTAAATTCTCGCCCGAAACCCCAATATAAGTTTCTACCTTATCGTACCATGGTGCAATATCTTTATAGCGCACCGGCCAATCGACCCCGTGCCCATCATTTTTGTTCGCCTCAAAATCAAGATCGCTCCAACGGTAACTCTGTCTACCCCAGGTTATCGAACGACCACCAACATGGTAACCACGCATCCAATTAAAAGGTTTTGTCTCGTTATATGGATGTTCAAGATCATTAACGAACCACTTATATGAATCTGCAGACCTGCCTTTATTGGTTCTGCTTTGTTTTGGTCTTTTTGCTTTTTCGTCTAAAGAAAGTTCCATGCCATGAGGAAAATCCCATTCGTCCATATGAGCAGTTTTGTAATCTTTAATATGCTCAACCATTGGTCCTCGTTCAAGTATCAATGTTTTTAATCCTTTCTCACATAATTCTTTAGCTGCCCATCCACCAGATATACCGGTACCAACTACGATAGCATCGTAAGAATCTTGTTCTTCATTAAAATAAAATTTACTCATATGGCTGTTATTTTTAATAAGGCTTTACATTAACTACTCGCTTATAATAAAGTTTGCTTTGATAAGTAGTAAGAATCTCATCTACTTCAAATGACGTTCAAAAAGCGCAAAAAGATGTATGCGGTAGTGTATCTAGTGTCTCTCTCTGTAAATTAGTGATTTTCCAATCCAAAAGATGGTGGCGAGGTTATCATGTCCCTAATAACAAATGACACTTTTGCGTTTACCCAATTCATACTTATGCCACTTCAAAACAACCATCAGCGTATGGTCTGCAACTATTGTACATGGGTATTTTTACTTTTGTATGTAAGTACCATCTAATTTATAACACAATATGAAATGTGTTTTGGATGGATATAGGTTAGATCAATTATTCGATAACTGAGTGGCAACAAATTTACCAGGGGAAACATTATACTTTTCCTTAAATAGTTTACTAAAGTGCGTTCTACTTTTAAAGCCTGTCATTACACAAACTTCGCTGACTGATATCTTTTTATCTTGTGCCAGTAATTCTGCAGCCTTTCTTAAGCGAAATAATTTCAATAATTCAAAAGGGGTATTATTCGTCAAACTTTTTACCTTTTGATAAAAATGAGTACGATTCATAAATAAGTTACGCGCAAATTCATCGATATCTAAATCTTCATTAGACAGGTTTTCAGTCATCAAATTATATAACTTTTCTAGAAAAGCATCATCGTTTCGATTATTGATATTATTGTCTTTAACCATCGGTAGCCCGATTTCAAAACGCTCACGAAGTCTTTTTCTATTTTCAAGTAATGCTACCGTACGAGTTACTAATTGGCGTGCGTCGAAAGGTTTTTGAATATAGGCATCGGCGCCATCTTTTATACCTTGAATACGACTTTCAATATTTGCTAAAGCTGTTAGTAAAATTACAGGTATATGGCTTGTTTTTATATCTACCTTAATACGTTTACATAGTTCAAGACCATCCATTATAGGCATTTGAATGTCACTAATTAGTATGTCTGGCCATTGCTCATCCATTGCTTCCAAACATTCAGCTCCATTACCGAAAACTTTTACCTTAAAATGATCAGAAAGAATACCCGAGACATACATCTGCATATCTACGTTGTCTTCAACATAATAAATAATTTTATCTGCATAGTCATTAGGCATCTCAATTGGCGTGTTCTCAGCGTTTTGAAACCATTGATTTACCTCAACAACATTATTCTCAGCAGAAAGTATCTCTCGCTTTCTAGTCTCTTGGTCTAATGCCGATTCTTTTTTTACAACTGGCAACCGAACATTCATGGTCGTACCCATTTTAAGTTCACTCTCTGCCTCGATATAACCGTAGTGCATTTCTACCAATCGTTTTGAAAAAGCTAAACCTATACCTGAACCAACTGCATGTATATTTTGATTCTTTTTTGACCTAAAAAAGCGTTCAAAAATATGCGGTAAGTCTTCTTTATCTATACCTCTACCTGTATCACTAATTGTAACGTTTAAGTCTTTTTCTGAGGCTGAATAACTCACGCGTATTTTATCTCCAGCATCAGAGTATTTAAAAGCATTACTCAGTAAATTGTTGAATATTTTTTCTAATTTATTACGGTCTGCAGAAACTACAATATTCGAATTGTCTGCCACCACTTCTAATTCACGCTTCGTATTTTCAGCTAAAAAATGAAAATCGACCAACATATCCTTTAGAAAACTATCAAAATAGAATCTAGAATAATCCATTTCCATGACATTAGCGTCTACCCGCTCAAAGTCATTTACCTGATCAATAAGTTGACTTATCTTTCTTGATTGACGCTCAACAATATTTAATTTTTCTTCAACATCTTTATTCCCTTTAAATTTAACTGACAACAGTTTAATTGGACTGGATATTAAATTTAATGGTGTCTTTAGCTCATGTGAAATATTAGCAAAAAATCGAAGTTTCGCATCATTTATAGTCTTCTCTGCATTTTTCTCAAGTTTTTCTATTTGAAAATTATGCCGCAATTTCTGCATTTTTAAAATGTAATATAATATGGCACCTAGCAGCAACAGCATTAAAATTACGTAAAGAACATATGCTTGTGTAGTTTTCCAATATGGTGGCGCTATGTTTATAAAAAGTGTCTTAGGTGTTGTCCATTCTCCAACAGAATTAGATGCTGAAACTTGCAGCGTATATTTATTAGGCTGTAAACCGCTATAACTTATTGTTTTTTGATCAGAGGGGGTTTCTATCCATTCTTTATCAACCGGAAGAAGCTTATACTTAATTCTATGATTATCGGGAGCATTAAAATGAAGAGAATGTAAATCAATAGAGAAAACATTCTCATTATAGTGTAAATCAATTTTTGAAGAATCTGCAGGTCGTTCTGTTAAAAGAACCCTATCATGAATACTATCAAAAGGTTGAATTATTCGATTAGATATTCTAAAATCGCCAAATTGTAATTTAGGAAGCTCTTCTTCAATAGAAATGTCAGCCGTATTAAACAAACAAAAACCTTCTAAACCTGTTAACAACAATTTTCCATTACCCATTTTAGTAGCCGTATACCAAAAATCTTCAAAAGGCAAACCATCTTCTTTTTTAAACTTTCGAAATGTTTTGTCGACCGTAGAAAACTTATTTAAACCGATGTTGGTAGCAACCCAAAGGTTTTCTGTATTATCTACTAAAATACTCTTGACTACATTATTCGAAAGTCCTTGTTTTTCAGAATATGAAATAAATTCAGGCAATGTATCATCTTTTAAAACCAAACAAATACCTGCACCTTCAGTACCAAGCCAAAGTTCTCCCTTTGGCGTTCTAATTATCGATGAGACAAAATTGCTTGGCAAGCCATTGTCTTGACCATTTTTTTTGAATTGTTTAATGCTTAAGGATGTTAATGGTTTTTCTGAACTATTATCAATTCGTATAAGACCATCTTCAGCAGTACCAAGCCAAACAAAATCTTTTAAGGGGTCAACATAAACATATCTAATTAATGCTAGCCTGTTATTTTTAAACATGGCATGCGTGTTTAAATTTTCTAACTTTAAGACATTACCTTGTTCATCTATTTTTAATCGATAGACATCATTTTTACAGGTAACCCATATATTTCCTTTTTTATCTTCTGAGAATTTGTAAGGCATATCATTAGCCAATTCAGGCAAGATCGAAGTGTCTAAATGCTTAAGAGTATTTTCCTTTGCCCCCAAGAAGAAATAGCCTTCATCGGCAACCTTCAACAAAGTGTTCTTTTTTTTATCGATATATATTGCAGAAATTTCAGAATTATATCGCTGAGGTATTTTTAGGGGTACCGGTTCGAACTGGTTGGTGCTTGTATTATAAAGAGCTACTCCTCCTTCATTTTTGGTAAGGTAAAATCTATTTTGATCAAGTTTAGCAATATGCCTAATATGCATATTACTTACCCCAAAATCTAATTCTGAGCTAGAATCGATAGTTTTAAAAGGATTTGCCGAAGTATTAAATTGATATACGCCCTTGTCGAAAGTAGCCATCCAAATATCAGTATTACCAATCGACTTAAAAGAGCTTACTCGTAATAACCCCGAATCTGATTTAAAATGGTCATAACTCTGCGAATTTTGATCTAAAAAATCTGTGACTGTATTGAAACGAATAGCACCATCATTTAAAGTCCCTAGCCAAAGTTTTCCTGATGGGTCAATTTCTGCAAAATTAAAGCGATACTCAGGTAGTACGTCTTTCTTAATTAAACGGTAAGTAAGTTTAGTTCCATCAAACTCATATCGAACTACAGCAGCACCATTACGTTGGGTCACTAGAAACAAATTTTCGCCTATTGAAGTTACCGACCTGCAGAACTCAATATCATCTTCAAGTATAGATTGAAATTTACCATCCTCTAAATTAGATTCAAACAAACCATTTGAGGTTGCGAATAAAAACGAATCAGGTTTTATTTTTATTACCCCAACAAACTCCGCATTGTCTGCAGAAGAATTGGGTAAACTAAATTGCTTTATAAATTCATAATCTGTATTAAAAATTAATACCCCATCAGTTTGGGTTGTAGCAATACATCTATTCTTGTTTTCATCAAAAATAAAATTTCTAACAACAGGTCCTTTCTTCTCTTTATTGAGAGTTTTATTGGAATATAAATTTTTGAATTTGTCCGTTCGTTGATCATACAAGGTGATGCCCTCATCTGTTCCTATCCAAATATTACCATTACCATCTTCTGCAAGCGCCCGTATTCTATTACTTACAAAAATTTCACTATTGACGGTGTTTTTGAATGTTACTATTTCATAACCATCATAACGATTTAGACCGTCATAAGTACCAAACCACAAAAAACCCTTAGAATCTTCTAGAATTGCCGTTACGCCATTATGAGCAAGACCATCAGATATGGTCAAGTGCTTTTTATACTCCAAGCTATTTTCCTGAGCTGAAAGAATCATCGGAAACAAGCATAGCAAGAATAAAGCAAGAAAATTGCGACGAAAAAAAATCATTGAAAATTGAGTTATTAATTACAAGATAGCGGAAAAATCTGTGTTGGAAAATCTGTGTTGAAAAATCTGAAATAAAACCAAGAACAAATATCTCTGATAACAGAAAGTCGATACACTAACACAAATTACGCTAAATAAAAAAATAACCCTTTAACCCTAAGCTAAGTCGAAATTAATTATTGACTAGCTAGATTTTTATTTAAAAAGATGGAGTATAATCAATAAAGATAGAATGATAAATAATTATAGTAAATCAATAAAAATTGCTACGATTATAAAACGCAAAATACATTACCCCCTATTATTTGTTCATATAGAATTAGCCCTTTTTACATCGCTAAATTTTAGATCATCAAGAAAGCAACAAGTTATTATTAATTTAAATGCTAGAAATTGAACCGCATGTAATTACCCTTTTGTAGAATTATAAAGGTTTTTAGTTTTCTCTAAATATTTTAAAAACTAAATCTTTGGTCAATGGTTGTCCTTTCGCTTTTTCACGAATAGCATCGAAACTAAACCTAAAGTCGCATCCTGCTTTGTATTCGCTACAACCATAAGCCGTTTTACCTTTTATAATAATGCCCTTATTACATTTCGGACAACTATTATCTTCAGAAGTATTCTTTGCTTGCACTTTGGTATTCTTAGGTTCTAACTTTAGCTTATAGTTATCATCAAATCTAACTAAGCCTTCAACGGAAGCATTGTTAACTTTAAAGCCTTTTAAATTTACGGTCGAACCTTTTTGAAACAGTCTTACATATTGCTTTTCTGAAATGGTTTTCCCTTCAAATTTAAAAGGAATTACAAAATCACAAGTCTTATTAAACTCAGAACAGCCATAAGCTGATTTCCCTTTACGTATCGTTCCTTTTTCACATTTAGGACAAACCTCTGATGTTAACCCAGTAGGCTTTTCAACTGGCTTTTTCTTAGAAGCTGCTGCTGCAGGTTTATTATTTACAGCTGATATATTAGCTTTTCTAGTTTCACTTCGAACTTCGTAGACCAATTGATCTACCATTTGTTTCATCTGCTTGATAAAACTGCCTGCACTAAACGTACCTTTTTCTATATCTTTTAATTGCTTTTCCCATTTACCGGTAAGCTCGGCAGACTTCAGCATTTCATTTTGAATAGTATCTATTAACTGAATACCTGTAACTGTTGGTATCACTTGCTTTTTATTCCGCTTTATATATTTTCTGCGAAATAACGTTTCGATGATATTGGCACGTGTTGAAGGTCTACCAATACCATTTTCTTTCATTAACTCACGAAGTTCATCATCATCGACCTTTTTACCTGCTGTTTCCATCGCACGTAAAAGCGAAGCTTCTGTATACTGCTTTGGTGGCTTTGTTTGCTTTTCTAGAAATGAAGGTTCGTGAGGTCCTTTTTCGCCTTTCTTAAAAGTTGGCAATATTCCCGGTTCTTTCGATGTTGTATCAGGTGTTTCGAAAACAACACGCCACCCCTTTTCTAAAATCTCTTTTCCGGTGGTTTTAAACTTTACTGTTTCAGCTTTACCAATTACAGTTGTATTAGATACTTTACAATCTGGATAAAACACCGCAATAAAACGACGGACAATTATATCATAAACTTGCTGCTGGTTGTATTGCAAGTTCATTTGTTGACCGGTAGGAATAATAGCGTGGTGATCTGTAACCTTACTGTCGTCAAAAACCTTTTTTGTTTTCTTTATTTTCTTACCATCAAGAGGCTTTGTTAGCGTATCGTACTTGGTAAGATTCTTGAGTATACCTGGTACTTTAGGGTATACATCATTTGGTAAAAACGTGGTATCTACTCTTGGGTAGGTTACTACCTTTTGCTCATATAATTTCTGAACGATCTTTAACGTCTCGTCTGCACTAAATCCGAATTTGGTGTTACAATACACTTGCAAACCTGTTAAATCGAAAAGTTTTGGCGCATATTCATTGCCTGCTTTTTTGGTAGTGGAAACAATTTCGAAATCGTGCTCTTTTACAATATTGGCGAGTTTCTCGCCATCTTCTACTTTTAGAAAACGACCTTCTTCATAACTGAATAGAGTTTCGCGATATAATGTTTGCAGCTCCCAATAAGGTTGTGGCTTAAAATTCTCTATCTCTTTAAACCGATCTACTAACATTGCTAAGGTCGGTGTTTGTACACGCCCAACAGACAATACTTGTTTGTAGCCACCATGTTTTAAAGTGTATAAACGTGTAGCATTCATACCCAAAAGCCAATCGCCTATAGCACGAGAGAAGCCTGCGTAATATAAATTATCGTAATCTGTAGATGATTTTAAATTATTGAAACCTTCTTTTATAGCTTCTGTAGTCAATGACGAAATCCAAAGTCGTTCTACTTTGCCCTTGTAGTTCGCTTGATTTAATACCCAACGTTGTATTAATTCTCCCTCTTGCCCGGCATCACCACAGTTGATAACGACATCTGCTTTATCGAATAATTGCTTTATAATCTTAAACTGTTTTTGAATACCAGCATCTTTAGTTACTTTGGTTTCAAAATGTTCGGGCAACATTGGTAGATTATTTAAATCCCAACTTTTCCAATGTGGCTTGTAATCGTTTGGCTCTTTGAGCGTGCAAAGATGTCCGAAAGTATAGGTTACTGCATAGCCATTGCCTTCGTAATACCCATCATGTTTGGAATTTGCCCCAAGAACAGAAGCGATTTCTCGAGCTACAGATGGTTTTTCGGCAATACAGACTTTCATTTTATGTGTTGAAAATTAAAGATTTAGGCATGGGTCTTCGTCGAAGCAGTCATGGTTATTTATGAAACGAAAACTCACAACTGTCGAACATTATTATTAGGACAAATATATAAATTGTTTGCTACAGGTAATATTATATAAAAAGCTTCTAAAACTGAGTTCTAGAAGCTTTTTTATTCTGGTTAATTCGCAAATATAAAAAACATGCTAATTACGCTGAGTGTGCAAATAAAACTTCCCTGAAAAGTAGCTATAGGGTAGTTTCTGTTTTTACTTATTCTTTAGTACGTTAATGTATTATAACCATTAGCTTGTAGTTGTAAAACACGTACCGAGGCTGTCGGGGTAACATCGAGACCGTCAAAAAGTGTTTCTTCTGCCACACCTAGTTTTTCCATAGCAACACTGCATACACTAACTTTAACCTTACCCTTATATTTTTGAAAGAACTCTTCAAGCTCTGAACCTTTTACCAATTGAGTCACCACTTTACCTTTGACCACAATTTCGTATTCCTCTATCTTAACTCCATTTTCAATCAAAAGGTCATACATACTTAGCACACCCTTAAAATGCCTTTCTGTGGTGAGTATAAAACCATATTTAGGTGTTTTCTGTAAATCGGCAACAGCTTGTTCGTCTAATTTTTTTTGACCGTATACTTGTGTGCCACTAGCAATCATTACCACAATTACTAAAAGGGTTCGTAAAATATTATTCATAATTTATATTTTGATGGATGTATCTGTTATCTAAAAATACAGAAAATTAGTTCTAAATATTGCTTTAGGGATTATAAAAAAAGGAATCGTTTATCAGTATTGCCAAATACCATTAAACGATTATGAAAATAGAAGTAAAATATGCTTGAATTAAAGTAAAACAACGAATTCATTCTTAAGCACTGCTTCGTCATTATTGACCAGTACTTTTCTCAAAGACTTTGATAGCAACTCTTTCAATTCTTTGAAGGAAGATGATTTTCTCAAAAACTGATTAGCACCTTCATCTTTTAGCTGATTTACTTCTCTATCTCTATAAATTGAAGAATAAGCAATGATGTATATATCCTTAAATTGTTGAAAATTTCTTATATCCATAAGACACTCAAAACCATCCATAATAGGCATATATAAATCTAAAAATATTACGTGTGGTAAGGTAACATCAGAGAATAATCTATCCATTAAATCGATACCATTATCAAATTGAGATACTTCTGTATTTATATCTATACTCTTCAAAGCATCCATAAAAAAATCGCGGTCATCAAAATCGTCATCCGCAATATATATTTTCAGTTCTTGCATTATTTCTATATAAAGTGAAAATGTCTTTCAAAATTATATAGAAATATTAAATAAAATTCTACCAATAAAAACGAATAATGACTCTAAAGCATATACACTCTATCAATAAATACTTAAAAATCACTTATTTATTTTTTGTGTTTATTAATAAGTGCACAAAGCGTTTCCTCTGATAATATAATTCGGATTACCTCTTCTAGTTAAAATTATCATGCCCTATCTTATTCAACAAATTCTTTGCCGCTAGCCAAAATCTTTTAGAAGTCGGATTAGGAATAACCGACATATCGGGAATTTCAAATTCGGGACTAACCATTAACTTAATATATTGAAAAGCTTCGTTTGGCAGTTTATCTGAGAGATACGCCATACTCCATGTATCGAACTCCCTTGAATAAATATTACCTTGAGATAGAAGAATAACTTCATAATGTCGAGTATCTACCCTTATTTTCTCAAATAATGCCATGACTATCTCGGCATCGCCTTCTAAGTATTGCACAAAAAAACCATCATGATAGATAAGACATCCTGTAATATCATGTTTGCCATTAAAATCTCTTGATTCCAATAAAATTTCATCAACCTGAGCAGGTGTTAGGCTATTGGCAATTGACTTATACACAAGATTGTACATATAGTAAGGTATATAGGACTACTTAAAACAGTTATTAAGATAGCAACTTTCAATCAATTACATGTACTTAATAGTGTTATTTTTCTTACAAAAACTATTTATCATTAGATTTCTTCGAATACGACAATAAACAACAAACATTATACCCTAAGAGTCAATTTTAAATGTGATAGCGACTATAGAAATTTATTTAAGGCCATAATTTTCAATGGAATCTGAAAATATGAAAATCATGAAAAATAAAATTATAGTTACCCTAGCATTAACTGCCATTTTGAGCTCATGTTCGAGTACTAAAAAAACGACTTCAAACATTACCGAAACAACTACTAAGCAAAATGTAACAAGCACGAAAGCAACAAAAAGTACTACTACCGAATCACCAATGGCTCAAAATAATATGGCGACGCAAGTGAATGGATCAACTGGTGCCATGAACACTATTGGGGCAAAAAATAGCTCAAAAGGTTTAGGTACCGAATATTCAGAAATGTTTACTGCCTTAGAGATGAGCGAAAATCAAATTAGCATTTTCAAATCTTCTATGGAACGTTTTAAAACAAAACAGGCAAATACGACTAGCGGCGAAATGTTAGGCAGTTTAGAAAGTGAGCGTACACGACAGATGGAAGGTATTTTGTCTAGCGCACAGTATGCTAAATACGAGCAATGGTTAACAGACAATCAATAAGTAGCCAATTCATATTCATGCATTGCATTAATACTAAAAGGGATGCAACAAAGCTTTTGAAAGCACCTCATATACCTTTACAGTATACTAATTATAAAATAATATTACCATGATAAAACCCACAACAGAAGTACCTGATTTAAAAATACCATTAATTAACGATACGCAGTGGAGCTTATATGACCAAGCCAGTACATCTTTTACTATGATCGTTTTTTATAGGGGATTGCATTGTCCAGTTTGTAAAAACTATCTGGAAGATCTAGCAACAAAATTAAAAGATTTTAGTGACAGAGGTGTTCACTTAATTGCAATTAGTAGTGATAGTGAAGAACGGGCTAAGAAAGCTGGTAAAGAATGGAATATACCAGAATTGCCTGTGGGTTATAATTTACCTATTGAGACTGCTAGAGAGTGGGGATTATATGTTTCTAAAAAAACGTCAGATAAAGAACCAGATGAATTTTCTGAACCTGGTTTATTTTTAATTCGCCCCGACAATACCTTATATGCAAGTGCTATTCAAACAATGCCATTTGCAAGACCTCATTGGGATGATATTTTGAATGCCATAGATTACGTCAACAAAAACAACTACCCTGCAAGAGGTGGTGAGTAAGATAAATTGAAATTAAAAGTATTCTAGTGATTTGTTCTTTACATAGAGCAAATCACTATTTTTTTTTGTCAAACCTGCAAATAGTTCTAATAAAAAAACCCTTTTGATGGCAATCATCAATGTAAGATTACAAACTTTGCTTAGCCTTATTATATCTATAATTACAATATAAAAACCATGGTTACCCACTACTTTAAATAAAAAACCACTTTTATCTAAATCGACAAAAGTGGCTCTGTAATATATTAGTAAGTTTTATTCTATTTTTCATCCATAGCACTAGTCATTTTAAAACCAATAAACAAACCTATACCTGCCATTAAGAAAATTGTTGCCGGATAAATTGTATCTGAATCTAGAGATGTAAAGTGATCTATTAATGTTGCTATGAAAATACCTAAACCTATGCCCATAAGAAGCAAAGAGAGGTTAAGGATTATAACTTTCGAAACTGGCGATTTACCTGTGCCTCTAGTAAAAATACTGGCATCTGCTCCTTTTTCAATAAGTGCCAAACGCTCCTTATTTCTACTAGAGATAAACAAATAAAATATTCCGAAGATTGATCCGAATAGTACTAAGGGAATAATGATTGCTGGGTCCATAACTTTTGTTTTTTAATTGATTAATATAATTTTGATTCATAGCATATGACGACAGCTTTAAAAGTAAGGTTACACTTTTATTAAAATAATTTCAACAATAGATGTAACCTTAGCATAAGGTCTATCGTCTTACATACAAATGAACATAAACGACCAACCACTAATTGATGCTATCTTGGCAGGCGATACGCAATCGTTTAATGTTATTGTAGACCGATATAAAGATTTGGTATTCACCCTTGCATTGCGAATTCTAAAACATAGAGAAGAAGCTGAAGAAGCATCTCAAGATACATTTATTAAGGTATTTCGTTCTCTTAAT
Organism: Maribacter sp. BPC-D8; assembly: GCF_035207705.1. NCBI lineage: Bacteria > Pseudomonadati > Bacteroidota > Flavobacteriia > Flavobacteriales > Flavobacteriaceae > Maribacter > Maribacter sp. BPC-D8. The sequence continues at coordinate 4,413,894 of NZ_CP128187.1, read as the reverse complement.
AGATTTAAAGGCGATTCAAAACTTTCAACCTGGATTTATAAAGTAGCATATTTTACTTGTTTAGATAGATTGAAAAAACAAAAAAGAGAACAACATATAGTTGCCATTGACGAATTCACCGAGCATCAAGTCAAAACAATTGACAACGCTTTAGATATGATGGAAAAAGAAGAGCGTAAAGTAGCTATTCAAGATTGTTTGCAACTACTGCCAAGTAATGATGTTGCCCTATTAACATTATTTTATTTTGAAGAATTGTCTTTAGAGGAAATTGCAAAAATTGTAGATTTAACTGCAAATAACGTTAAAGTAAAATTGTATAGAAGTCGAAAAAAGCTAGCAAGCATAGTAAGAGATAGAATAGAACCTGAAATATTGGAATATTATGAAAGAGATGGAAAATAATACATTAGAAAATCTAGCCGATAAAATCATGAAGGAGACAAAAATTGAAACTCCTTCAATAGACTTTACTTCTAAAATTATGTCGCAAGTTGACGTAATTGCGAATAGTGACCTCACTACCTATAAACCATTAATTTCTAAACCCGTTTGGATTGGCATACTAGCCATGATAACCGGAATTCTTACATATTCCTTTTTTACGACCTCAGCATCTAGCTTTTCATCCAACATAGATTTCAGTAATCTTTTTAATACCAGATTAAACCCTTCTATTTCAAATCACTTGTTTTCTAAAACAATGACACTTTCGATGGCTGTATTTGCACTATTGTTTGCTATTCAAATACCATTACTTAAAAAATACCTGAACAAAAGAGTAATCTGATTTTTGAAGTCTACACTTCATACTAAAACAAACTGGTAATGGCCATAAAACGCTAGTAATCTGCTTTAGTTTGAACGAAACTTATTCATTTCTCTTTGACTTCCATTTTTCAAACTTAACTTTAGCTTCATCACTTACCATTGGGTACAACCCTATAACAGGTTCCCCTCCTTCTACCATTTCCAAAACGAAATCTTCATACGAGGTCATCTGAATGCATTCATCTGCAACCTCATCGGCAAGATGTGCCGGGATTACCATTACTCCGTCATCATCGCCGAGTATAATATCACCAGGAAAAACTGCTACATCGCCACAACCAATAGGATCATTTATAGCTATAGCTTGGTGCAAGGTTAAATTGGTAGGTGCTGTAGGTCTATTATGATATGACGAAAAATCTAAATCGGCAATTTCGGCGGAGTCTCTAAAGCCGCCATCCGTAATAATACCTTCTGCTTTTCTCACCATTAATCGTGTTACCAAAATAGATCCTGCAGATGCCGCTCTAGCATTTTGCCTACTATCGATTACCATAACACTACCTTCTGGGCATTCTTCTACCGCTACCCTTTGTAAATGCTTAGGATCTCTAAAAACCGTAATAGGATTCAGATCTTCACGAGCAGGTATGTAACGCAAGGTATACGCCTCGCCCACCATTGTCGGTCGACCTAATTTTAATGGTTTTACATGTTGTATAAACTGATTTTTTAATCCCTTTTTAAATAAACAGGTTGCAACGGTTGCCGTACTAACCTTTCTTAATTTATCTTTTGTTGCTTTAGCTATTTTGGTCATTCTTTTTGATCTGAAAATTTATATTATTCCGCTTTTTTCCATGCTTCTTTGATAAAGGTTAAATCCTTTTTCATCTTAGCGAATACTTCTTTTTTATCTATTGTAATTTTTGATGCACCGTGTTCGGCTCCACCGAGGTCATATTCTAAATGTAATGACATGGGAACGTTTATCTTATACTTTTTGAGTAAAGAAAAGTATCGATTAAAATCTACCATACCTTCCCCTAAAGGCGTATTAATAGGCTCCCAGACTCCATCTTTCTTTCCCCATTTAAAATCTTTGATAACTATAGATTTGATATACGACTGAATGCGTCTTAAATCTAACTCCCAACTTTTGCCGCCTTCTACTACCGCATGCCTTATATCGTACTGACATCCTAAAAACTCATTGTTCGTTTTTGAAAAAATCGTAGGCAGATCCCAAATCGGTGCACCTACATGATTACCTGCATGATTTTGATAGCACCCGATTAATCCTAATTCTTTATTTAGGATTTCTAAATGATTAGCCTGCGTGGCATATGTTGCCAGACTTTCTTCTATTGATTTTTCTTCAGGGTAACTTAACCAACCTGTTCTATAATATTCAAACTTTAATGCGCTCGCTGTCTTTAAAACTTTTTGTTGACCGGCGTCTGTAATATCCCAAACATTGGTGGTCATCATCTTGGACTTCAATCCATATTTTTTCATGGCTTCTACTGCCTTAGGTAAATCTTCATTTACCCTTTCTGGCAATACATGACCTTTGGGGCGGACCGTTAAATCTAATCCATCGAATCCAATTTCTGCAGCTACTGCTGACATCTCATTGTAATCAAGAAATTGTAAATGTTTAGAGAATAAGTGCACTTCAATAGCATCATCTGCAGCGAACATTGGTTTTAGCAAATCACTATCTAACCGCACCAAAGGCATGCCTGCCAATGCCATAGCTGACTTTTTTGTGAAATTTCTTCTAGAAATACCTTTTTTATCTTCTCTCATTTTTAATATCTCTTTTGTATTTTATCAATAGGTTTTGTGTTAATTAGTTGCCATTCTTACAAATATATGTATTTTTGGTCAACCAAACTGGTTAACCAGTTTATCGTGATTGTAGCATAAATCACATACCTAAAACCTACATTTAGTTTCAAACCAGATTAACAACATAGATAATGAAAAAATATTTTCTACTAATAGCTTCCGTTTTTCTACTAATCTCTTGTGGTGAAAAAGCAACCATAAATACTATTACCGTAAACGATATTACAGAATTGAACAAAGCTATATCTGAAGCAAAACCTGGCGATGATATTGTTATGACCAATGGAGATTGGAAAGATGTAAATATAAAATTTGTTGCCTACGGAAACGAGCAAAACCCTATTACCTTACGTGCAGAAACACCTGGTGAAGTTCGAATTACCGGTACTTCTGATTTGAAACTTGCTGGCGAGTATTTGAATATAAATGGTCTAACCTTTACCGACGGCTCATCACCTTCTTCAGCTATTATCGATTTCGGTATTAGTGAAGACTCGGTTGCAAATCATTGTAAGATTACCAATTCTGCTATTATAGATTTTAACAAGGCACAGCGAAACCAAACAGATTTGTGGGTCTTATTTAAAGGTCGACACAACGAGCTTGACCATTGCTACATTGCCGGAAAATCTAATAGAGGACCTACAGTTAGAGTAGATTTAGCAGGTAATAATAGTATTAAGAACTACCATAAAATCACCAATAACTATTTCGGACCTCGACCACCTAAAGGCGGACCAAGTGCCGAAACCATTCAACTTGGTAATAGCTTTACCTCAATGGCGCCAAGTTATACGTTGGTTGAAAATAACTTTTTTGACCACTGTAATGGTGAAGTAGAAATTATTTCTAGTAAGACCAATTTTAATGAGTTTAGAAATAATGTGTTTTTCAAAAGCGAAGGTTCTCTTGTTACAAGACATGGTAACTACTGCATTATTGATGGTAATGTTTTTATAGGGGATGAAAATTCTGAACAAATAGGCGGAATTCGGTTAATAGGAACGGGACACTGGGTAACTAATAATTATTTCTACAATTTAAACGGACAAACATTTAGGAGTCCGCTTGCCGTAATGAACGGGATTCCTAAATCACCATTAAATAGATATTTACAGGTTACCGATGTTGTTGTTGCCAACAACTCTTGGGTAAATTGTGTATCGCCTTGGCAATTTGGTGTAGGATCCAATACTGACCAAAAAGATATTTTGCCTAAATCTGAGATTCGATCTGCCACCCCAATACGAACTATTGTAGCAAATAACCTTATTTATAATGATAAGGGTGACAAGCAACCTATCGTTGCACATGATTCTATCGACGGTATTGATTTTAAAAGCAATGTCATCAATAACCAAGGTGTGATGTTCAAAGCTGTTGACGGACTTTCACAAAAAGATTTTGGCACCACTGTAGCTGATGGCGATATTTTAATGCCAGATAATTCATTAGCTGAGTTTGAACTTTATAACGGATTTGAATTTGACCAGATCTCTGCCGATTTGTTCGGTAACTCTAGAGCAGACAAAAAATTAGTCGGTGCTGTAATAGGCAAGCCAGTGAATAAAAAAGATATGATGGATGTATCTCAATATGGTCCTGACTGGTATTCTAACACAACTTCTAAGAGCACCGAAAACAAAACGCATTCAGCTAGTACTAGTGACGAACTTATCAGTGCAATTTCAACTGCCAAAAGTGGAGATACTATTGTATTATCTGCCGAGCGTTACGATTTAAGTTCTCCACTAAAAATTGCTAAGACCATAACTATTATGGCTGCTACATCTGACGCAAAGTCGATTGTTGAATATAAGGGAGCATCTGAAACTCCGGCATTCGAAATGAATGGAAAAGGACAACTTACACTTAATAATATTAAACTTATTGGGAATAAAGAACAATATGCTTTTGCCAGTTTAAAAAATAACATGTCTAGCCTTTACAACCTTACGGTTGTTGACTGTGAAATATCGAATTTCGATTATGTTTTAAAAGCTTACAAACTTTCGTTCTCTGAGTATATAACTTTTAAATCTACACAAATAAAAAATTGTGCAAATGGTTTAGAACTATCTGAAGAAACAGATGACAAAGGCGAATACAATGCCGAGAATATTACAATTGACAACTGTCTGTTTGACGGGGTTGCTAGTAACGTGATCGACTATTATAGAGGCGGCTACGACGAATCTACCGTTGGTGGTAATTTGATAGTAACCAATAGCACATTTACACATTGTGGTTCGAAAGCTGAAGAAGGTCTACTTCTTAACACCTATGGTATTATCAATGTAAACCTGGCAAACAATAAGTTCATTGACAACCCTATAAAATTAGTTGCTCGTCTTTGGGGTGCTAAAAACAACAGGTATTCAGATAACGAAATCAAAAACTCAGGCAAGATACTAGTTGAAGAAAATTTACCGCTTAAACTGATGTATTAATCATCCACTAGTAAAACAATACACCATGAAAAAATCGATAGTTACCATCATTGCAGTAATAGCGCTATTTGCCTGCAAAGACAATTCAAAGAAAGCTTCAGACACAAATGAAGAAGCAACAACAGAAATTGAAACTTCAGTAAAATATCCTAGCGATGTTATTCCGTTTATGGACGAATGGAAAATTCTATTAGGTGATGGCACCTACGAGGATAATCTTAAAGATTATGCCAAAGATGATTTCTTTTATGTTGCGAATGATGGAAAAACGGATTGGGTAGTTTACAAAACACCTAACAGTGGTATCACTTCAAGAACCTCTAGTAACACCAGAACAGAGCTAGGTCAAAAAGCACATTGGATTCCTGAAACTGGCGGAAAATTAAACGGGACTCTAAAAGTACAACACGTATCTACTTCTGGCGATGCAAGAGTTGCCGCTTCTTACGCTGTGGTAGTAGGACAAATACATAGTGCTGAGGGACACGAAAATGAACCGATAAAAATATTCTACAAGAAATTCCCTGGGCATACAAAAGGCTCTGTTTTCTGGAATTACGAAATAAACACAGCAGGTGATAATTCAAAAAGATGGGATTATTCTTCGGCTGTTTGGGGTAATGACATGTCTGTTGTTGGAACAGACGCAACAACCCCTCCTGCAGAACCAGAAAATGGTATTGAATTAGGTGAAGAATTTAGCTATGAAATAAATGTTTACAAAGGCATCATGTACCTAACCTTCGAAAGCGATGGTCATGAAACTGTAAAGTTCACTAAGAATCTATTAGCGTCTGAATTCACCAAAACCTTACCTGAGCAAATTAAAACATTATATGCCTCTATTGGTCGTGATGGTCTTGAACGCGAAAATGCATACGCTGGCGAAATTCAGTATTTCAAACAAGGTACATACAACCAAACGAATGGCAAATCTCCTGAAGATAATATTGTATGGAGTACGGGTGCCGACACCTATGATGGCGATATTGCAAAGCAATATGCAAATGGTGATTATACCGAAGTGTGGTTTAGAGAAGCAACCGTGGGTGCAGGTACTGAACCAAATGAGGAATAGCATTCAGTTTTCTTATCGGGTTGATATTTGAAGTTTATTTAGACCGTAAACAAATCACTCTTTATGTGACCAAATAAACTTCTAATTACTGATAGATTTGCCAATAATGGAATTTATCGAATTGATGATTTCTAAAGTAGATAATTATCGATTCGTAATTTAAACCACCCTTTTTATGTTAAATATTTGCTAGTCTTACAAATATCCTTATTTTTGGTAAACCAATTTGGTTAACCAATTTCAACTCATGAGACGATACCACCTTCTATTCTTATCTGTTTTTATATGCCTAGCATATTCCTTTACCACACCACAACAAACTTATACCGTAAAAAATGTAGCAGAGTTTACAGCTATACTTCAAAAAGTACAGCCTGGTGACAGTATCGTTCTTGCCAATGGTGTTTGGATGGATTCTGAACTACTCTTCGAAGCAAACGGTACCGCAGAAAAACCGATCACACTTATCGCAGAAGAAAAAGGAAAAGTGATTTTATCTGGTGCATCTAATTTAAGAATTGCTGGTGATCACTTAATCGTTAAAGGTCTCGTTTTCAAAAACGGCTATACGCCTACTAACGCAGTTATATCCTTCAGAAAAAGCAGGGAACAAATGGCTAATAATTCTCGCCTTACTGAATGTGTAATCGATAACTTTAATAATCCAGAGCGCCAAGTTCAAGATTACTGGATTACCATCTATGGAAAAAATAACCGCATAGACCATAACCATATTGCAGGTAAAAAGAATTTAGGGGTAACCATGATTGTTGGTTTGGATACCGAAGATAGTAGAGCTAACAATCACCAAATAGATCATAACTATTTTGGACCACGCCCTACCTACGGTAATAATGGAGGTGAAACCTTAAGAATAGGAACTAGCCACCATGCGCTAGAAAAGTCGAATACCTTGGTTGAATCTAACTATTTTGATAAAACCAACGGTGAGCATGAAATCATCTCTAATAAATCTTGCAATAACACTTTCAAATACAATACCTTTTTTGAATGTACAGGTACACTAACAATGCGCCATGGTAACGAAACATTGGTTGATGGCAATGTATTTATTGGAAATAACAAACCAAGTACTGGCGGAGTTCGTGTCATCAATGAAACACAAACTGTAATTAATAACTACCATGTTGGTTTAACAGGTTATCGTTTTAGAGGTGCCTTCGTAATGATGAACGGTGTGCCAAATTCACCACCAAACAGGTATGTACCTGTTATCGATTCTAAAGTAAACAACAACACTTTTGTTAACTGCGAAAACATACTTTTTGGTGCAGGCAGCGATGCCGAAAGAAGTCAGGCTCCAAGAACATCTGAGTTTTCAGAGAATATCATTTACAACGATACCAAAAAAGATGTTTTCACTATTGATGATGATATTAGTGGCATCACTTTCAAGAACAACATTCTTGGTGAAAATTCAGAAACTACTATTGCAGAAGGATTTAAGAATGCCAAAATAAAACTGGTAAAAGACAAAAACGGATTCCCGATTCCTACTTCTAATAAGATAAAAACTAAGGTTGTTATTAGTCCGAATATCGCAACTAAAGAAAATACGGGAGCATCGTGGTATTCAAAAGCAGATAATACGGTTGCATTAAACTCTGGCAACACTATCAAGGTAGCCGCAGGTATCAACACCTTATATGATAAAGTAAAAGAATCGAAAGCCGGTGATATTATCATTCTTGAAGAAGGTGGTACTTACTTATTGACCAAAGCGGTTAAAATTAACCACCCACTTACTTTTAAAACGATCGGCAAAGAAAAGGCAACCATCTTATTTGAAAGAATGATGGCTTTTGAAATTGAAAATGGCGGTAGTCTATCTCTAGAAAACATCACTTTCGACGGTACTAAATCTCCAGATTATGCTGGTAACTCTGTTATCAGTACCAGCAAAAAATCTATGATCGATAATTACAAACTGTTTATTGACAGGTGTGAGTTTAAAGATATGATCGTAAACCACTCTTTCGATGTACTACGAGTTTCAAAAGGAACTTTTGCCGACACTATTAGCATTCAAAATTCTAAGTTTAAAAACATCTCTGGTAGCATTGCAGCCTTAGATAAAGAAACTGATGACATTGGTGCTTACAACGCAGAGTATTTCATAATGAATAATAATGCCATCAACGATTTACAAGGCGCTGCATTACGTTTGTATAGAGGTGGTAAAGATGAAAGTACTTTTGGTCCGTTTTTAGAAATGGAACACAATGTATTTGACCACGTGGGCTATGGTTCTAAAAATAAATATGATGCTACCGTTTCTTTATACGGAGTTCAAGAAACCGATATTAAAAACAATATTTTTAAAGATAGTAAAGCCATTAACATGCACCTTGTAGTCGGTGAACCAATTGTGAAAGTTCTAAATAACGCCTTAAGTAATTCAGAGAAACTTATGGTTACCGGCGATCAGAAATATCAAGTGGAAAACCAATGGGAACTTGCCCCCGAATTCTCTGAAGACACCAACTACGCATTACCTTTAAATTCTCCATTAAAAGGAAAGGGTACTGATGGCAAAGATTTAGGGCTACTAAAAAACGAATAACACACATGATCAAATACTTTAAAACAGTACACGTTTTTATTTGCGCTATATTAATAACATTCAGCGTAACTGCACAAGAACACCCAAGCCTAATTCTTACCAAAGCGGGCGTTGAAAAAATAAGAGCAGAATTAGGTTCTGTACCTTTATTTGATGCCTCGTTACAAAAATTAAAAGCTGAAATCGATGCCGAAATCGCTTTAGGCATCGACACTCCTATACCAAAAGATTATTCTGGTGGCTATACACATGTTCGTCATAAACGCAACATGATCGTAATGCAACAGGCTGGTGTTTTATATCAAATATTAGACGATGATAAGTATGCGAAGTATGTAAAAGACATGCTTATGCAATACGAAGGAATGTATAAAACATTACCTCTGCACCCGAAAACAAGATCTTATGCTCGTGGTAAATTGTTTTGGCAATGTTTAAACGATTCTAACTGGTTGGTTTATGTGAGCCAAGCTTACGATTGTGTATATAATTACTTAAGTGCAGCCGAAAGAAAAAAGCTAGAAAAAAATCTTTTTAAACCATTCGCAGATCACATTTCAGTTGATAGTCCGCAATTCTACCAAAGAGTACACAACCATAGTACATGGGGTAATGCAGCTGTGGGCATGATTGGTTTAGTAATGAATGACAAAGAATTAATAGATCGCGCTTTATACGGTATTCCAGATTTAGAGATGGATAAAACTGCTAAAGACGATGATGGCGGATTTATTAATAAAGAAGGTAAAGCCGGATTTTTAGCAAACATTGAAGAACCTTTTTCACCAGATGGGTATTATAACGAAGGTCCATACTACCAGCGTTATGCCATGTATCCTTTTTTGATTTTTGCAGAAGGATTACACAATGTAAAACCAGAATTGAAAATTTTTGAATATAAAGAAGGAGTACTTTTAAAATCAATCAATGCGCTTTTAAATTTATCTGATGCAGATGGAGATTTCTTTCCCCTAAACGATGGTCAAAAAGGAATGTCTTATTACAACGATGCCTTAGTTACCGCTGTAGATATTTCTTATTATTTCGGAAACCAAGATCCCGGATTATTAAGTATTGCAGAAAAGCAAAATAAAGTATTGTTAGACGACTCTGGATTGGCAGTAGCACTTGGCGTGAAAAATGGAAAAGCAAAACCTTTTGATAAAAAATCAATTAATTTATCTGACGGACCTAACGGAAAACAAGGTGGTGTCGGTATTTTACGTAGCGATGATTTAGAACTTGTTTTTAAATATGCAGCTCAAGGGTCAAGTCATGGTCACTATGATAAGTTATCATACTCCTTCTACGAAAATGGCGATGAAGTATTACAAGATTACGGATTGGCACGTTTTGTTAATATTGAACAGAAAGGTGGCGGTAATTATCTGAAGGAAAACAAAACTTGGGCGAAGCAAACGATTGCCCATAATACATTAGTGCAAAATGAGAAATCTCACTACCAGGGCAAATATGATATTGGTAGTAAGTACAATCCTGACTTGTATCTTTTTGATGATTCTAATGCCGATATACAAATTGTTAGTGCTATAGAGACTAATGCGTATCCTGGTACAGAGATGCACAGAACAATGGCGATTATTAAAGACGACGAATTCGAAAAACCATTCATGCTTGATATACTTCGAGTTAAATCTGATAGCACCAACCAATATGATTTGCCCTTTTATTTTATGGGTCAAGTATTGAACACAAATTTTGAATACGAAGTTCCGAAAACCCTTGAGCCTTTAGGTTCTGATAATGGGTATCAACATTTATGGTCTGAAGGCTGTGGAAGTACAACAGAAGAAAACACTAAATTAAGTTGGTTAGATAAAGGGAAGTTCTACACATTAACCTCTGCAACATCAAAAGATGATGAGCTAAGATTTGTACGAATAGGTGCAAATGACCCTGAATTTAATTTACGAAGAGAGGCTGGTTTTATTATCCGCAGAAAAGATACTCAAAACACACTTTTTGTTTCAGCGATAGAAGCACATGGTAGCTATAGCCCAGTTTCAGAATCTGCTGTTAATTCTAATAGTTCTATTTCAACATTGAAAGTAGTATTAGACACTGTAGATTACACTGCTATTTCAATAACTACTGTAAAAGATTCTACCAAACTATTTATTATTGCAAATACAAATACTTCAAAAGAAGCTACACATACATTAAAAATTAACGATAAGAATTATGAGTGGTCTGGTTCTTATTATTTTAAATAAAAACATAAAAATTTAATATTATGAAAAGATTTAGCGAAAAATATGTCATTACAAAAGACATGGAATGGGAAGTACTTGGCGGCGGAGTATCAAGAAAATTCTTAGGGTATGACAACCAAATTATGATGGTTAGAGTAAAATTCGATAAAGGAGCATTAGGTGCACCTCACCAACATTTTCATACACAAGCTACTTACTGTGTTTCAGGTAAATTCGAATTTGTAATCGATGGTGAAAAACAAATCGTAGAAGCAGGTGACGGAGTTTATATTGAACCAAATTTGTTACATAGTGCGGTTTGCCTTGAAGAAGGTGAACTTATTGACACTTTTAGCCCTGTAAGAGAAGATTTCTTAAGTGGTGTGGGTCCATCTTATTTTGGAGATAAAGAGTAAGACCTAATCTATTTACAGTTACTTTTTGCGGCTTTAAATAGATTTTTTGACTATTATTTTTACTAACATTTAAATGCTGAACCAATACTTATGACAACAGAAAATATGTCCTTCTCAGGAAAATTTAAAAAACGTCTCAAAGATTTTGGTCCAGCATTTTTTATTATTGGTTATGTTGTAGGTACTGGTAGTGTTACCTCAATGGTAGTTTCTGGGGCCAAATATGGTCTTAGCCTTTCTTGGGCTCTACTACTCTCTTGTTTTTTTACGTACTTCTTATTGGTCTCTATTAGTAAATTGACCATCGTCTCTGGAAATACCCTAATGTTCAATTTTAAAAAGGCATTCGGTAAACCACTCACTATTTTTATCATTACTGCTTTACTCGTCTCTATAGTTTCATCTTGCATAGGTGTTATGGGCGTAGTAGCCGAAGTAACAATGGAGTGGATTTCAGTAAAAACTTCCATTTCATTTCTTAACAAACCTGTAGTTTCCATCTTTTTTATCGCTTTGCTTATCGGACTCTTTTGGACCGGTAAACACGAAAATTTCATAAAAGCCATGAGTATTATGGTTGGCTTTATGGCTCTGGCTTTTATTATTACCAGCTTTATGGTCGTAAAAGAAGCTGGCACATCTATTACCGAATTCTTCCCTGAATTGCCTAAAGGTGATAATAACGGATTGGTAATTGCCGGTATAGTAGGTACTACAATGGCAGGTGTTTGTTTAGCATCGAGAAGTATTCTCGTTCAAGAACAAAACTGGGGATTAAAAGATTTAAAGACCGAGAATAAAGATGCGATGTCTTCAATGGTAATGACCTTTTTTATAAGTCTTGCCATAATGATCAGCGCAACGGGTACATTATACTTTAAAGGAGCTCCTGTTGAAGACGCTACAGATATGATGCATGCATTAGGACCATGGGCAGGAGATTTCGCTCTTACCTTATTTACATTAGGTATTATAGGTGCAGGTTTGTCTTCTATTTTTCCAAATCTATTATTATTTCCTTGGCTGGTCGCTGATTACACAGGTACAGAACGCGACATGAAAAAACCACTATACAAACTGATTGTTGTATTGGTGGCACTGTCTGGTTTAATTGTTCCTATTCTAGGAGGAAAACCAGTTTGGATATTAATTGCTTCACAAGCATTAAGTCCTTTCGTAATGCCTTTGATTACACTGTTTCTAATTATCCTACTGAACAAAGAGAGTATCATGAAAGAGTACAAAGTAGGTTTCGGTATGAATTTGGCTTTAGGTGCCACTTTTATTTTCAACTGTTATATGCTTTACGTTGCGTTAAACGGGTTTATTGATTTCATTCAGTAAACAAACAAACGCTAGTTTATTTTATTTAACAAGTAACTTTTATGAAGAATATTCTACTAGCGATTACGGTTATTATTGCACTAGCTTCTTGTACAGAAAATACCTCTAAAAAAGGTCTTGTTGTTAATGACATTTCCGAATTAAACACAGCAATATCGAAAGCTACTCCTGGGGACAATATTTTATTAGCCGATGGTATATGGAAAGATGCTGCCATAAAATTCTACGGTCATGGTACAGAAAAAGAACCAATTACCATTAGCGCAGAATCACCTGGCAAAGTATTTCTAGAAGGCAATTCATTTCTAGAACTAGGCGGAGCCTATTTAAACGTCAGCAATCTCTACTTTAGAAATGGCTACTCCCCTAACGGTGCTATTATTCGCTTTATGATCAACGAAGATAGCGTTGCCAATCATTGCCGAGTAACCAATACCGTAATAAAAGATTTTAATCAACTGAATAGGTATACCAATGACCGTTGGATAGAGCTTTACGGTAAACACAACCAATTCGACCATAATTATATATCCGGCAAATCTAATGACGGAGAAACGTTAAGAGTATTTTTTACAGGCAACCAACATATCGATAATCACCATCAAATTGTAAACAATTATTTTGGACCACGCCCTAGAAAAGGAGGTCCGAGAGGTGAGACCATTCGTATCGGTGATAGTAAAACCCGTTTTTCACCAGGCTATGTAAATGTATCTGATAATTATTTTGAAGCTTGTAATGGTGAGGTTGAAATCATATCCGACAAGACAAATTTCAATTCTTTCAATCATAATATCTTTTACAAATCTGAAGGTTCTTTAGTATTACGACATAGCAATTACGCCAAAGTAAATGGCAACATTTTCATTGGCGGTGATGATTCTGAATTCTATGGCGGCATTAGAGTTGTAAACGCGGGACATTGGATCACCAATAACTATTTCTATAAAATTAAAGGAGAAGAATTTAGGTCGCCACTTGCAATAATGAATGGTATACCCATGACACCTTTAAACAGATACTTACAAGTATCAGATATTGTGGTCGCTTTTAATACTTGGATAGATTGTACATCGCCTTGGCAAATTGGTATAGGTCAAAACCTAGAAAGCGCCAGTGTGTTACCTGCGAGTGAAATTCGCTCTGCACCACCTATACGATCTATTGTTGCGAACAATCTTATCTATAATTCGAAAGCTGATAAAAAACCTGTTATTAACCACAGTGAAATGGAGGGCATTTTATTTAAAAATAATATTATTGACAATGATGGATCTGTCTATTCAGAATATGATGTACTACAAAACGGAGAAGTAAAAATGGAGCAAATTAATGAATGGCTCTTGGCTCCTACAGATTTTAAAGACAGTATTTCAAAAATGGTGTATAACGGATTCGATTTTGCTAAAATTGATAAGGATCTTTTTGGTACTTTACGAAGTGATAAAAATAGCCCTGGTGCTATTATCGACCTTTCAGCAGCCAAAAAGTTTGTAATTGAAAAGAAAAAGTACGGACCAGACTGGTTCTCACCCGAAGAAGAAGTTTATGAACCTCAAATAATAAAAGCTACTGCTGCGCAAGGCGAACTTGCTAAAAATATTCAACAGGCTCATAGTGGCGACATCATAGAATTAACCGATGCAGTCTATCAATTAAATGCTCCGTTAGCTATAGACAAAAGTATCACCATACGTTCAAAAGACGCTACCACTAAAGCTCAATTAATATTCACGAATGATAAAGATAGCGTGGCTTTTAAAATGAAGCCTACCGGAAATTTAAGATTAGAACATATTATAATAAAAGGCTTAGATAACCAGATTGCCTTTGCACCATTAAAAACCAATATGTCATCTGCCTATGATTTGGACTTAGAAGATTGTGAAATAACCGATTTCGCCTTTATCTTAAAAGCTTATAAAGGTTCTTTTGCCAATAGTATTTCATTGAAAAATACTGCTTTCAATAATTGCTTAAACGGTATAGTTCTCGCTGCCGATGAAAAGGGGGACTACAATGCCGAAATGGTTACAATTGATAATTGTGCATTTGACAATATTGGGCAGAATGTTATTGATTTCTATAGAGGTGGTTATGATGAATCTACTATTGGCGGTTATTTGACAATAAAAAATAGCAGTTTTACCAATTGTGGAAAGAATGAAAAAAGTGATATCCTATTAAAAACCAAAGGTATCATCAACGTGCTAATTGCAGATAACACTTTCAAGAACAATCCTGTTAGTTATGCAGCTCTTTTATGGGGAGAAAAGAATAATCATCACGAGAATAATTCAACTATAAATTCTGGTGAAATTAAAGTGGAAGAACAGCAGAAACTAAAAATTCTATACTAAGAGAATTCCTAGTTTCTACTGCTATATAAATTATAAGAAATACATTATTTTGGCGGATAACATAATAAGATTTTCGATGCTATAGTAGACTTAAATTCCACTTCATCTATTGCTGCAGAAAAGAATATTTCATCACCTTGGGCAAAGCTATATTCTTTACCACCACATACTATAGTGCCTTCACCAAAGTAAATAACAGCTACAAAAAAGCTTCCATTTGCCTTAATGTTATGTGACCCATTTAAATCTAGTTCACTTAGACCAAAACAATCGGTATGTGTTTCATTGAAAATCGTATTCAATGTATGCGTATCAGATGTATCTATTGTTTTAGGCGACACCTTCCATCTTTTCAATGCCTCTTCATAAGAACAACCATCGTAATGAAAACAATCTAGCATATTTTGCTCCCCTACCCCTTGGTGTATTAATTCATCAGAAATTGTCAATCCCGCAGGAGTAACTTTCTCTACACGCATGGTATAATCTGTAGGCTCCTGAACTTCCATTAAAAAACAACCACTACCAATAGCATGTGGTACTCCACCATATATCATGTATGCATCACCTGGGTTTACTTCTATCTTATGAAGACTATTAAGCATACCCTCAATATCTTGATTTGTAAAAAGCGTTTCCCATTGCGCTTTTGTAACACCTTCTTTAAAGCCCATATAAATGACACTTTTCTCGCCATTTATTTCACGCTTATTCAAAACGTACCATGACTCGGTTTTCCCAAAAGTGGAATTCAGCATTGTCTTGGCATACTCTTTATCTGGGTGCACCTGTATCGTTAGTCTTTCTTTAGAATCGAGCATTTTTATCAAGACTCCTGTAGTGCCAAATTTATCTGCCAATGCTTTACCTAGGTACAATTCTTTGTTCGAGGCCACCAATTCTTTTAAGGAATGTGTACCCGACGGAGTTTCAACAAGAGAGAGTCCTTCGTTTTCCGGTCTTCCATTACCCCTTGCAGTTACGGTAGACATAATCCACTCTTCTGGCATGCTACCATCTACTTCTGGCGCATCTTTTTTCCACTTATCAATTAGTGCTCCTCCTTCATAAGTTCGCCACACTCTGTTAGAAAATTGTTTTAAAGGTATATATGCGTATTGCTCAAAATCGTTCATCATAATGCTGTGTTTTATGTTCAATTAAAATCATCGAAAGTCAATGAAAATCAAAAAGTTGAATTCATTTTTTACATCCAGTAATAAAAAATAATTGAAAATCTAGAGAGGAAAACCGCTCAAATCTAGCAATTTATATATGAATTTTAGACAAAAAAATGTTCTAAATAGCTTAAAAATATCCATTCGAAAAAATACTTTATTTGTTAACAAAATACCATATCCTCAATATTCATAGTACTTAAAAGAGGAATTCAAAAATTTACCGAACCACAAAGTTGTTAAAATGTAAAATTCTCTTTTTTTAACGAATAAATAACATATATTTGGTAAACCAAATTGGATAACCAGTTTGGAAAACCAAAATAATATTTCACTCAAATTATTATCGAACTTAATTTTAATTCAAACTCAATGACTAAAAACACATTAAAACAGTTGTCAAAATATCTTATTCTTAGCTAAGAATATTATTAAACTGTTTACACAAAGTTCTATAAGAGAATTAAAAAGTGTAACAGACTAAAAATGAAATATAACTCAATTTTCATTTTAGAATGCTTTAATCAGACTTTAACAAGTCGAACTTAAATTAACATAACAAGACTACAAATGAATTTAAAAACAAAATTAGGATTATTGATGATGTTGTTATTCAACATATCATTGTTCGCACAAGACGGATATAACCTGACCGGTACAGTAATAGATGATACTAGTATGCCAGTACCAGGTGCAAATGTTGTTATACAAAATACAACAACAGGTACTTCTACAGATTTTGACGGTAATTTCTCTATTACAGTTTCTAATGGAGATGTTTTAGAGTTCTCTTCTATAGGATACGCTACTAAAGCAGTTAACATTACAGGTCAACAAACTTTAAACGTTGTTCTTGCCGAAGATGCAAGTCAACTTGAAGAGGTGGTTGTAGTAGGTTACGGTTCTCAAAAGAAAAGTGACATTACTGGTTCTGTTTCTTCAGTTAAATCTGAAGAATTAAATGCATTTCCATTAGCAAGTGCAGAACAAGCACTTCAAGGTCGTGCAGCAGGTGTTGTTGTTCAGTCTAACAATGGTGGTGAACCAGGTGCCCCAATCGCTATTAGAGTAAGGGGTAATACTTCTATTGGAGCAAGTAGTGGTCCATTAGTAGTTGTTGATGGTTTCGTTGGCGCAACAATGCCACAACCAAATGACATTGAATCTATTGAAGTATTAAAAGATGCTTCTGCAACTGCTATTTACGGTTCTAGAGGTTCTGGTGGTGTTGTATTGGTTACTACTAAAAAAGGTAGAACTGGTAAAATTTCTGTTGAAGTAAACACTGCTTATTCTGTTCAAAGTACTGCTAACAGATTAGATTTATTAAATGCAGATGAATTTGCTAGATACCAACAAATTATAAACCCTGCTTACGAGCAAGGATCAGCAAATACTGACTGGCAAGATGTTATTTACAAAACAGGTAGTACTGCTAATCACCAATTTTCTTTCTCTGGTGGTAGCGAAAATATTAATTTCTACGCTTCAGCTAACTATTTTAAGCAAGAAGGTATTGTTACTAATTCTGATTTCGAAAAAATGACTTTCTTATCTAATATTGATGCTCAGGTAACTGACAAGTTAAAATTAGGTATGAATCTTTTTGGAAGTAGAGATACTAAAAATGGTGTACTTACACAGTCAACTGGTGAAACTGCTAATGGTGGTGGTGATGATGTTATTTCATTGGCATTTAGATTTGCTCCTGATAGAGGTATATATGACGAAGATGGCGATTTCACTCAAAACTCTGTTGGTGATGGTGTTGAAAACCCTTGGGCTGTTGCAAATGAATTGGTAAACGAAACTAAAGTTGATAGATATAGAACAAATCTCTATGCGAATTATGATATTTTAGATAACCTTGCTTTTAAAACAACATTTGGTTATAGTACGCTTAACGAAACTGTTGGTTCTTTTAAGCCACAAACTTTTCAACTTTCAACAGGTTTTGCAAGCTTAGCAAATAGAAGAACAACAAACCTTTTAAGTGAAAACTATTTAACGTATAACGCTGAAATAGGAAAAGGTAATTTAACTTTATTAGGAGGTTACTCTTATCAGAAAACAAATACAGTTAGATTTTCTGCACTTACACAAGAGCTTCTTTCTGATGATTTCTTATTTTACAACTTAGCTGCTGGTGAAGTTCAAACACGAAGAGTTACTTCATCAATTTCAGAATCTGAAATTCAATCTCAATTTGGTAGATTGAACTATGAATATGACGATAAATATTTATTAACTGCTACAGTAAGACGTGATGGTGCATCTAACTTTGCTGAAAATGAAAAGTATGCTATTTTCCCTTCAGGTGCTATAGGTTGGAAAGTTTCAAATGAAGACTTCTTAAAAAATAGCGAAACTATTTCTAATTTAAAGTTAAGAGCTAGTTACGGTGTAACAGGTAACCAAGCAATTTCTCCTTACCAATCTCTAGCTGAATTAGCAGTAACACCTGCAACAGCTATCGAAACAGCTCCTTCAGTTTCTGTTGCTCAAGAAGCTAATCCTGATTTAAAATGGGAATCTTCTTACCAGACAAACATTGGTGTTGATTTAGGGTTATTAAACAACAAAATTTCTCTTTCACTTGATTACTATAATATTGACACGAAAGATCTTTTATTAGAAACAGCAACATCACCTGCTTATAGTGGTGCTGTTGATTTAGAAGTATTCTCTAATGTTGGTGAAATCAATAACAAAGGTTTTGAAGTTACTTTAAGCACTAGAAATATCAGTAAAGAAAACTTTAGCTGGACTACAGATTTTAACATAGCCACTAATAAAAATGAAGTTATAACACTAAACAATGGTGATATCATTGACAGTGCGGCTCCTGGTTATTTCTCAGGTAAAGACACTTATATCTTAAGAGAAGGTGAAGCGATTGGCTTATTCTGGGGTCTTGATTACCAAGGTGTTTACCAAGGTGGAGATTTACCAGCAGGTACAGCACTTAAAGGTGGTTTCTCTGAAGCAGGTGATCCTTTATTCAGAGATGTAGATGGTAGTGGTGAAATTGATACAGGTGACCAAACTATTATGGGTGACCCGAATCCTGATTTCACATTTGGTTTCACAAACAACTTTAGATACAAAAACTTAGATTTAAATATCTTCTTTCAAGGTTCTCAAGGTGGCGAAATCTTAAATCTTACTAATGTTCAGTTGTTTAATGGAGATTCTAATACAATATCAGATGCATTCAATGCTTGGTCTCCTACAAATACAGACTCTAACATACCTTCTAATAAAATTAGAGATAGAGAAATCTCTTCTAGATTTGTTGAAGATGGTAGCTACATTAGATTAAAGAATATTGCTTTAGGTTATACTTTCCCAATTGATATTGTTGAAAAATTAGGAATGGATAATCTAAGAATTTCAGTAAGTGCACAAAACTTATTGACTTTCACTAACTATTCAGGTCTAGATCCTGAAGTAAGTTACTTTGGTAGCGGTGGTGGAAGTACAGGTTCTGGTAACGTTGTTCAAGGTCATGATTTTGGTAACTACCCAACTGTTAGATCTGTAAACTTTGCACTTAACTTAAAATTTTAATCAATAATTTAAAAACATATATATAATGAAAACATATAAATATTTATTCTTATTGATTGGATTAACAATCGTAGGATGCTCAGATTTAGAAGAAGACCCAATTACCGAATTAAGTCCAGATAGTTATTTCAGTGCCTTAAGCTTAACAGAAGTAGAAGGTTTCGTTGCTGGTTCTTACGCACACATGGTACACAGAAACTTTATGTCTAGAGAAATGACTCAGGCACTTATGTTTCGTAGCGACATGATGGCTATAGGTAGAACAGGTGCTCAAGAAAGAATTGATCATGACAACTTTACCGTTCAAGCAGATAACGGACTTATTGCTGGTGGTTCTAACGTATACTGGCCTAAAGTATACCAAATTATTGGTGCTGCTAACGAAGCAATAAAATCTGGTCTTTCATTAACTGATGTTGATGAAGCAGAAAGAAACGAAGTAATAGCTAGAGCTCGTTTTGCAAGAGCATTCGCTTATTTTCATTTAGTAAGACAATTTGGTGATATCCCTTATTTAGATGATACAACAATATTATCAGAAGCTGCAGTTGCAGAAAGAACTCCTGCTGCTACAGTATATGAAAGTATTATTGCTGATTTTGAGTTTGCTAAAGCTAATTTACCTAACACTCAATCTTCAAGAGCTATACCTGCTAAATCAGCAGCTAGCGCTTACTTAGCATTGGTGTATTTAACTTTAGAAGAATGGCAAAATTCTTATGATGAAGCTAAAGAAATCATAAATAACGAAGGAACTTATAACTTAGGTTTAGAGCCAAATTTTCAAGACTTATACGATGCTATTAAAATCGACCAGTCTTTAGAACCAATCTTTGTTTTAGATTTTACTGGTGTTTCTGACGGAGACCAAGGTAGAGATTATCAAGTAGCTTTTACTGGTATTAGATCAGATGATCAATATGATATGGGAGGCGGATGGTCTGTAGAGGTTCCTGCTCTCAAAGTATTTACCTCTTGGGATGATTTAGATTACAGAAAAGCAGTTACTTTCGATGCTACCGCTGTTCAAGGAGATGAAGTTGTGCCTTACACAAATTTTACAGATGCTGACGGTAGAGCTGTAAATAGACCACATGTTGGTAAATACACTCGTATGGCAAGTAAATTACCTCAACAAGATGGTAATGGTAGATCATCACACTCTAACTATATGATGATGCGTTATGCAGAGGTATTAATGATTGGTGCTGAAGCTGCAAATGAATTAGGACAATCTTCTGATGCTGAAATGTGGGTAAATAGAGTAATGGAAAGATCTAGAGCTGGTGGTGTTTCTTGGGCAAATGGTGCTGAAGTAACAATTGCACCTAGTGCAGTTCCTGCAGATTTTTCAGGACTATCTCAAGATGATTTTAGAACTCGAATCTTAGATGAGCGTAGGTTAGAATTTGCTTACGAAATGAAAAGATGGTACGATATCGCTAGAAGAAAATTAGGAAATGATGTTTTTGGAGCTGATGGCCTAGAGTCAGAAGTTTCTACAGAATCTGGAGTTGGACCTGGTCCAAAATCTTTTGACCCTGCCAAAGATTATTTATTCCCTATTCCTCAATCTGAAATAATAATAAACCCTAACCTAACACAAAACCCAGGGTATTAAGTTATAAGCTTTAATTTTTACTATCTGTAAATTCATGAATTAGCTAATAGAATATATCGATATTAAAAATTAAAGCATTGTTTAAAGAAAGTTGTTTGAGTTAGTTGTTTTTAAGATTGCTGGCTTGTTAAGCGGGTCAGCAATCTTTCATAATCAATATTTTAAGTGAAGATTTTAATATTAAGGTCTTGAATAATTTGATAACACAGTTATTTTTATAAATTTGATAAACCAATCTGGTTAACCAATTTATTTCAATAATAAAACGTGATTTATGAAGCTAGAGATTCTTACAAAAAATGAACACAAAGAACTTCACAATATTATTATTGCCAATATTCGAGATTTAATAATCAACAAGAATCTTGAACCAGGCGACAAATTACCCTCTGAGCGTATGCTCTCAGAAAAATTTGAAGTTAGTAGAAGTAATGTTCGTGAAGCAATTCAAAAACTAGAATTCTACGGTATTTTAAAATCGAAACCACAAAGTGGAACATTCGTAGCCGATATTGGGCAAGTAGCCATGAACGGTATGATGGATGATATTCTTAGACTAGAAGACCCTGATTTTAAATCACTGGTTGAAACAAGAATTCTGTTAGAACTAAAAACAGTTAGACTAGCAGCAAAAAGAAGAACCGATGACGATTTAAAATCAATGGAATCGGCATTAGAGGCTTTCAAAGAAAAAGTATTGAACAAAGAAGACGCTGTTCAAGAAGATTTACTTTTTCACTTAGCAATTGCTCAGGCATGCGGTAACAGTACCATTAATAGAATGATGTTGATTATTACGCCAGAGATCATTAACAATTTTGAAAAATACCACGTCTGCGATAAAAACCAGAGTGAAAAAAGATTGAAAGAGCATCAAGATATTTTTGAAGCTATTAAAGAACAAAATACACAGAAAGCAAAGCAAATGATGAAAGATCATTTTGTTGAACTGTATAAATATTGTTACAACTTATAAGAGATAAAGTAAGATAGCATCTCGATTAACCAACCGATAAAAATAAGAAGTTTTATAGATTATTAAAATAACTCAATACTACTTATTTTCAACAACTAACTAAACCAAAAAAAGCACTGAATTATGAAAATTAAAGGATTAAGATGGTGGATTATTGTGCTTATTTTTATAGCAACTGTCATAAATTATATTGATAGAACAGCATTCGCTTTGCTTTGGCCAGAGATGGGTAAAGATTTAGGAATGGACAAAGCTGATTACGCATTTATGTTCAATATCTTTCTTGCAGCCTATGCCATTGGTAAATTTGCTTCAGGAAAATTATATGACCAAATAGGAACAAGACTTGGTTTTACCGTTTCTATTATCATTTGGTCTGTAGCCTCGGTATTACATGCCTTTGCAGGTGGTATCGTTTCTCTATCTATATTTAGAGGTGCGCTTGGTTTAGGTGAAGCAGGTAACTGGCCTGGTGCGGTAAAAAGTAATGGAGAATGGTTTCCTGTAAAAGAACGAGCCATTGCGCAAGGTATATTTAATGCTGGTGCTTCTATTGGTAATGTTATTGCACCTTTTATAATCGTATTTCTATACGCTCAATTTGGATGGAAAACTACCTACATCATTTTAGGTGCTGTTGGTTTACTTTGGGTTATTCCTTGGTTATTCTTAAATAAATCTACACCAGAAAAACACCCTTGGGTTACAGATGAGGAGAGAAAATTAATTCTATCTGATAGAATTGAGGAAGAAGATACAGGTGTTAAAAGAAAGAGCCTTAGCGTTGGCGCAATTCTTAGCTACAAAGAGTCATGGGGTATTTTACTTTGTAGATTTTTCATTGAGCCAATTTGGTGGTTCTTCGCTGCATGGATGCCAATTTATCTAAATAATAAATTTGGTTTGAGTATTGAACAGATTGCCAATACGATGTGGATAACTTACCTAATGGCGGCTGTCGGTAGTATTGCAGGCGGTATGGTTTGCGGCGAATTAATGAAAAAGTATTCTGTAGATATTTCACGAAAAGCGACCATTGTCTTTGGCGCCATTCTAATTCTTATGGGCTTTGTCGGCATCATAACGCTAGTAAAAGAAGATAACTTTATGACCTTCATATATCTTGCAGGTCTAGCCCTATTTGGTTTCCAGTTCGCAATTGGTAACATTCAAACACTATCTAGTGATATGTTTAGCGGACCATCTGTAGGTACTCTTGCAGGTATGGCAGGAACGGTAGCCGCAGTATCACCAATGATCATGAATTGGTTTGTAGGCAAGATTACAACCAGCTCATACACCCCTGCATTTATCGCTATTTGTATAGCAGTAGTTTTAGGTGTTCTCGCGATTTTGATTTTAATCAAAAAAGTGGAACCCGTACAAAAATATATACCCAACATTAAAAAGTAATAATAAACTGAATTAAGAATAGATTAAAATAAATTATATCATGAGTACAGAAGGAAAAGTAGCAGTAATTACAGGAGCAACTGGAGGAATCGGATTTGAAGTTGCTAAAAGATTAGGACAAGACGGATTCACCGTTATATTGAATGGTATAAATGACGCAGCTGGTGCAAAAAGAATCAAAGAACTTACTGCAGAAGGTATTACCGCTGAGTACTTAGGGTTTGATGTTACTAATGAAGAAGCGGTAACTAAAAACATCAAAGCTATTGGTGACAAGTATGGTAAAATTGATACCCTTGTAAACAATGCAGGTGGACTAGGTGGTAGATCTCGTTTCGAAGAAATGACTACTGAATTTTACAGATCGGTAATGGCATTGAACCTTGATTCAACTTTCTTTGCTTCAAGAGCAGCTATCCCTTACCTTAAAAAAGGTGAGCACCCATCTATAATCAACTATACATCTAACGCAGCTTGGACAGCTGGTGGACCAGGTGCAGGTATCTACGGTACTTCTAAAGCTGGTGTTAATGCAATAACTAGAGCATTGGCTAAAGATCTTGCTGAATATGGTATTAGAGTAAACGCAGTATCTCCTGGTACTATCGATACTCCTTTCCACGCACAGATTAAAGCTACTAAACCAGAAGTTTTTGCTTCATGGGCAAATAACATTATGTTAGGTAGATTAGGTCAACCTGGTGATGTTGCAGGTGTTGTTTCTTTCCTTGCAGGTAAAGATGCAGCTTTCATTACTGCTGAAACTATCCAAATTGGTGGTGGACAGGCTTTAGGTATCTAGTACATAGAAATTATTTATAAAAAAAGCGTTATTATAATCTTACAATAACGCTTTTTCTATTTAGACGAATCTCGTATGATCAGTTGTGAATCTAATATAATTTTATTCAAAGATTGTTTCACTACATCTTTATCGACATAACTTAAAAAAGTATCTGCCGCTAGTTTTCCTATTTTATCACTATGCTGACTTATACTTGTAATAGACGGCGTTACCAAAGAAGTAAACGGTTCATTTCCAAAACCTACCAATTTTATCTCTTCGGGTACCTTGATATTTTTCTCCTTTAAAACTTGTAACGCACCCAACGCTGCATAATCACTCGCCACATAAACGGCATCTGGTCTATTTTTTAAAGCTAATAAGTTTTCAATTTGTTTTCTGCCATCTTCTAATGTCAAACTACTTTCAATTAATAACTCATCATCATGTGGCAAATCGTGCTTTTTAATCGCATCTATATACCCACGTATTCTGTTATTAAATATTCGGGTTCTACGGTATCCGCCTATATGGGCAATGCGTTTACAACCCTGTGTTACTAAATGGGCTATAATCATATGACTACTATCATAATCGTTAATCCCCACATAATCTACATTCAAATCATTCTCTCCCCTATCGAACAGAATTAATGGAATTCCGTTAGACTTTATTTTTTCATAGTATGATAAATCTACCGTTTCATTTGCCATCGAAGCAATAATACCATCTACCTGTAAATATAGAAGCGTATCTATATTGTTGCACTCCTTTTCAAATGATTCGTTAGACTGTGTTATGATAATATTATAACCAGCTTTATTCAGAACACCCTCCATGCTCTCGACCACCGAAGAGAAGAAATGACTATTAGTTCTAGGTACTATAACGCCAACCAATTTACTCTTCCCTTTTCTTAGTGCACTTGCCAAATGATTAGGTTGATAGTTCAACTCTTTAGCAACCTGCTTTACGGCTTTTTTAGTTTTTACGCTTATACGCGCATCATCATTTAAAGCTTTCGAAACAGCTGCAGTTGAAATACCTAAAACATTGGCAATGTCTTTTAAAGTTGTTCTTTTTTTATTCAATTACTTTGTATATATTTGTTTAATCGATTAACCAAAAGTAAGACTTTAATTATCTTTAACAAAGAATGTCTGTTTTGGTTATTTTTTACTCAAAGTGGTTAATCGATTAAACAAACGATAAATCAGTATATATTAAACTTAATATTCACATGAAAAAAGTAGTAACATTCGGCGAAATAATGCTTCGCTTAGCTCCAGAAGGATTTTTAAGATTTTCACAAGCAAATAGATTTGATGCTATTTACGGTGGTGGCGAATCTAACGTAGCTGTTTCTTTAGCTAATTATGGCATTCCTGTAGATTTCGTAACACGTTTGCCTAAGAATGATATTGGTGAGTGTGCAATGATGGAAATGCGTAAAAGAGGTGTTGGTGTAGATAAAATTGTTTACGGTGGCGATCGTTTAGGTATCTATTTCTTAGAAACTGGTGCAGTATCTAGAGGTAGTAAAGTTGTTTACGATAGAGCACATTCTGCCATTGCTGAAATTAAATCTGGCATGATCGATTGGGATGCTGTTTTTGAAGGAGTAGAATGGTTTCATTGGACGGGTATTACACCTGCAATTTCTCAAGGAGCTGCAGATGTTTGTTTAGAAGCTGTAAAAGCTGCTAGCGCAAAAGGAATTACTATTTCTACCGATTTAAATTATAGAGCTAAACTTTGGACATTCTGTGATGAAGCTCATAGAGAAAAAATTATGTCTGGTTTAACTGAATACTGTGATGTAATTTTAGGTAACGAAGAAGATGCTGAAAAGCACTTTGGTATTCACCCTGAAGGACTTGATGTTCATAAAGATGGTGCTGATGTAAAAGCGGAAGCTTTCTTGTCTGTTTGTAAGCAAATGATGAAGAAATTCCCGAAAGCTAAAAAAGTAATTACAACCTTAAGAGGTTCTATTTCTGCATCTCACAACACATGGGCAGGTGTATTATGGGATGGTACTAAAATGTACGAAACTCGTCAATACCAAATTACAGATATCGTTGACCGTGTTGGTGGTGGTGATTCTTTCATGGGTGGTTTGATCTACGGATTGTTAAAATACCCAGAAGATGATCAGAATGCACTTGACTTTGCAGTAGCTGCATCTTGTTTAAAGCATACTATTAAAGGAGATGCCAACCTTGTAACAGTTTCTGAAGTAGAGAAACTAATGGGTGGTGATGCTTCTGGTAGAGTTGCTAGATAATTAGAAAATTGCTTTAGAACTTCTAAAAACCAAAAATGTCGAAAAAATCTGTTTTAATTCTTTGTGGTGGCGGACCTGCACCTGGTATAAATACCGTGATCAGTACCGTAGCAAAGGCTTTCTTGAAAGACAATTATCGCGTTCTAGGTTTACATGAAGGCTTTAAAGGAATTTTTGATGAAAATCCGCAAATCAAGGAATTCGATTTTTTCCATGCCGATAGGATTTTTAGTAGAGGTGGCTCAACATTAATAATGAGCCGTTTTAAACCTAAAAACGAAAAACTAAACACTAACCTGTTTATTGATAATAATGTAAAACTGTTGGTCAGTATTGGTGGTGACGACACTGCTTCTACTGCCAACAGAATTACAGGTTTTTTGAAGAAAGAAGGTATTTCAATTGCTAACATTCACGTACCTAAAACCATTGATAACGATTTACCGTTACCAGATAGAAACCCAACTTTCGGGTTTCATTCTGCAAAAGATGAAGGTGTGCGTATTGGTAATACAACCTATGAAGATGCTCGTACCAGTCAAAACTGGTTTGTAATGTCTACTATGGGGCGTTCTGCAGGTCATTTAGCATTTGGTATTGCAGCTAGCTGCCACTACCCTATGATGATTATTCCAGAAATGTTTGACCGCACTACAATCACTTTTGACAAAGTGGTTAGAATGGTCATCTCTTCAATGATCAAACGTAAAATTGAAAATATTAATTATGGTGTTGCATTAATTAGTGAAGGGGTTTTTCATAATATGCCAGACTCAGAATTAAATAAGTGTGATATTAAATTCACCTATGATGATCATGGGCACCCAGAATTAGGAAATGTTAGTAAAGCGCATATTTTTAATATGCTCGTTCAAAAAAAATTAAAAGAGTTAGGTATTGATATTAAAAGTAGACCTGTTGAACTAGGCTACGAATTACGCTGTTGTAGACCTATTGGGTTCGATCTTACCTTATGTACGGTTCTAGGTCTTGGCGTAAAAAAATTATTTGACGAAGATAAAAGTGGCTGTATGGTTACTGCGAATTCTAGAGGTGAAATTACGCCGTTATTCTTATCTGAAATTCAAGATGAGAACGGTAAAATCGCCCCTCGATTGGTAGATATCAATTCAGAATTAGCTCAATTATGCTTTCAAAACTTATTCTATATCGGTGAAGAAGATTATGAGGATGCAAAACAATATGTAGACAACCCTTCGGACTACGATTTCAACAAAATTTTAACTGAGAAATAAAAAAACAAATGGCACAATATTCAAGAATAGAAGTAGCAAACGTAATGAAGGAATCTGGTATGGTTCCGTTATTTTATCACCCAGACATCGAGTTAGGTAAAAAGGTTTTACAAGCTTGTTACGACGGTGGCGCACGTTTAATGGAATTTACCGCTCGTGGAGATTTCGCTTTCGAAGTGTTTTCAGAATTGAACAAATACGCGATTAAAAACTTACCGGGTATGATCATGGGTGTAGGATCTATTACAGATGCTGCAGCTGCTTCATACTATATGCAAATTGGTGCAAATTTCATTGTAACCCCTTCTTTAAGAGAAGATATTGCAATTGTTTGTAACCGTAGAAAAGTTTTATGGTCTCCTGGTTGTGGATCTTTGACCGAAATCAACAAAGCCGAAGAAATGGGCTGTGAGATTGTAAAATTATTCCCTGGTGACCTTTACGGACCTGGATTTGTAAAAGGTATTAAAGGACCTCAACCTTGGACAAGCATTATGCCTACTGGCGGTGTTAGTACCGACGAAGCTAACCTTAAAGGTTGGTTCGATGCAGGTGTTACTTGTGTTGGTATGGGATCAAAACTTATTAGTAAAGAAATTTTAGCAAATAAAGATTACGCTGGTTTAGAAGCTTTGGTAAAAAATACTTTGGCTACTATCAAAAAGTTACGTTCATAAAGTATAGAGGCAACACCTTGTGAATTCTACATTCACAAAGTGCCGCCTTTTAAAAGTGCATATTTAAGTTGTTAGTTGAAAAAGGGCATTTAAACTTTAGCATTACGCTGAAGTTTGGTGCTCTTTTTGTTTGTTCTAATATCAAGACCCTTCTCCTTACTAATTAACTCATTCATATTAAGAGTTATAATTTTATAGAAGTAATAACTACGCTCTAATTCAAAAAATAATAACTAAAAAGTTTCTACATTAGGGGAATGAAATATAACAAGGTTTCATTTATACTGCATCTTTTCAATATCATCGCTATTGCATTTTGCTTTTCTTTAAGCGTCAAAGCACAAACATCTTCTGATAATTCTATTTATTATCGCAATGCCATTGTAAACCCTAGCGAACCAAATGACCTACCATCAGGCATTCACTTTTTTACCAAAAAGAAGGAGAAAGATTTAGAATTAAACGACACCTTAAATGCCATTTATGATTTAAGACTATTGTCTATTGCAGAGTTTAAAATAGGAAATAACTTTAATAGCGAAAATCATGTCGTAGAAGCTTTGAACATCATTGAATCGATGGCTACCAAAGACACCTTGATTAATTCTAGAGTAGGACTATATAACCAACTTGGGCGAATTTACAGAGCTGCTAACAACCCCGACGAAGCCATAAAAACTTACAATAGAGCTTTAGATATAGCGAACAAATTAAAGGACAGTGTTATCATTCTTAATAATAAAGCCAATATCTATAAAGACGAATTAGCGTATAACAAAGCACTTGATATCTATACTTTACTACATAAAAAGCAAGCACAATTAAATACCTACGAACTAGCTTTAGTGGCAGACAATTTAGGACAAGTACAATCTAAATTAAATCTACCTGAAGGTTTACAAAATTTGAAAAATGCATTAGAGTTACGCGAAACAAACAATGACTTTATTGGTCAACACTCGAGTAACAGCCATTTAGCCGAGTTTTATCTCGATAAAAAAGACACTACCAAAGCGAGAATATATGCAGAAAATGCGCTAGCCTTATCAGATAAAATTAACAGCAGTTCCTTTAAACTTGAAGCTATTTCAACGCTTATGAATATGGATAGAAATCCCTTACTTCATGAATACAAAAAGCTGACCGATAGTATTACAAATGCCAAACAAATAGCAGAAAATAAAAATGCATTTCTAAAATACAATGTTGCCGAAGAACAGAAAAAAACTCAAGCCAGCATATTACTTCAAGAAATAGAATCTCGCAAGCGATTGGCTTACCAAGCTCTGGCATTTATTATTTTTTTAATCTTAGTTGGTTCTTACTTTATCTATCGCAACAGATACCGCAAAGCTAAAATTGAAGAAATCTATAAAACAGAAACCAGAATTGCCAAAAAAGTACACGACGAAGTAGCTAACGACATGTATAAAGTGATGACCTCTCTTGAAAATAATTCGACTATTGACAGCAAGGTTATTGATGAAATGGAGAAGATTTATACCAAAACAAGAGATATTTCAAGAGAAAATAGTGCTATTGACCTAAAAAATGATTTTGATCTTCAATTAAATGATTTATTACTTGGCTACAAAAACAACAAGGTTAATGTGATTACCCGCAACCTTTCTAAAATGCCATGGAATACTGTGACAGAACATAAAAAAACCGCTATTTATAGGGTATTACAAGAGCTTATGACCAATATGCGTAAGCATAGTCAAGCATCATTTGTTACGCTAGTTTTCAAAAAAGAAGGGTCTAAAATTCAAATAATTTACCGCGATAATGGGGTGGGTTGTGATCTTTTTAAAAAAAATGGCCTCCAACATACGGAATCCCGTATCGCTTCTTTAAATGGAACTATTAATTTTGAATCTAAGCAAGGTGATGGCTTTAAGGCATCAATAATAATTTAACGCATGTTCAAAAAAGTTTTAATCGCGGAAGATATGGAAGACATCAACAAAGGTGTATTTTCATTACTGACCGAATTAGGGGTTTCACAAATAGACCAAGTACAGTATTGTGATGATGCATACTTAAAAGTTAAAAGGGCCAACCTAGATGGTGAGTCTTTTGATTTGGTAATTTCTGACCTATCTTTTAAAGTAGACCACAGATCACAAACCTACACTTCTGGGCATTCGCTGGTCGAAAAATTGAAAACGGAGTTTCCTGAATTAAAAGTCATTGTGTATTCTGTTGAAGATAGATTACAAGCCGTAAGAACCTTATTTAACCAACATCATATTGATGCTTATGTATGTAAGAGTAGAAACGGACTCAAAAATCTTACCCAAGCTATCAATGAAATAGCCGAAGGCAATACCTTTTTATCTCCTGAGGTGGCTAATGCCTTTAGCAGTGAAAATGAACTAGAGATAGATGATTACGATATTTCTCTTCTAGATCATTTAAGTAAAGGATTATCCCAAGATGAAATTAGTGCTTTATATAGAAAAGAAAATATAGCACCTGCCAGCTTAAGTTCTATTGAAAAACGTTTAAATAAATTGCGTATTCAATTCAATGCCAATAATGCCATACACCTAGTGGCTATTGTGAAAGATCTTGGTTTAATTTAAAAACTGAAAATTACATCACATTACGGAAAACCGTAAAGCTCTTTAATAGAATGGTATTAATTTTGCCGTACTTAAAAATAAGAATAAACACTAGTCAATATCTATAACATTAATGCTATGGCCATCCTACCGAAAAGGTATTTCGGGGGAACTAACCGATTTGGTGGGTATGGCCTATTTTTTTATTCAACCACTTATTAATAACTATGCGCAAATTAATTCTGCTTTTATTCATCCTTACTATTTTAATTCCTAATAAAAATCAAGCTCAAGATAATGGTGCAGCAGTTGCTGGTGCTGTTGGCGCATTGGCAGCAATAGGTGCAGGCGTAGCTGCTGTAGAGCAAATGAAAGAGCGTGCTGAATTAACTGCAACAGAATGGTTACTAGCGAATAACCCTAACATTACGAGCTTTTCATTAAAAACAATAGATTTTGATGGCAAAAAACTTAAGGATATGTCTTCTGCATCTGTCATCACCTTTAAAATTCAGGAATTTGTACCAACAGACAAACCAGAATTAGATGGAAAAAAGCAAGTTTTACTTGGTTTTACAAGTCATGGATGGATCAATGAATACGGTATTGATTTTAATAAAATAAAATGGTTCTTGATTGATCAATCGGAATGGACAAACATGATGGTCTCTTATGTAAAAGTAGCATCTGGCGAAACAAATAACTCAGAGGTTGAGTCAACTATCAAAAATGGAAGAATTGTCAATAAAGGTGTTAGACTTAAAAACAAGCTGACAATCCCCTTTTATCAGCTTTCTGGCGACATGTATGTTGTTACCGATTACTCGAATGAAATGAAATTTATTTATAACGAAAAATCATTAGGAATTTTTCTAAAAGATACCGGAGATTTAGTTCAAATTAAAAGAGGTAGTTTAATTGAACTACATGAATTCTTTTTTGAAGAATAATTAATCTACAGCAGCAATATCAACCGATACATGCAATTTACTCTGTCCACTACCATACACCACTCCTTTTAAAGGTGGTACATCATAATAATCTCTACCCCAACCTACTACAATATGCTGGTCTTTGGGTATTTGATTATTCGTAGGGTCAAAATCTACCCAACCAAAACCTGGTATAAAAATAGCAAACCATGCATGCGATGCATCGGCACCTACCAACTTCTTTTTACCTGGTGCAGGTAATGTTTCTATATACCCACTTATATATCTTGCTGGTAAACCAATAGAACGTATACAAGCAATAGCAATTTGAGCAAAATCTTGACAGACACCCTTCTTCTCTTTCATTACCTCTTCTATAGGAGTTGATATGGTCGAGAATTCTGAATCAAAATCAAAATCTGTATAAATACGTTGCATCAATTCGTAAGCGGCTTCAAATACAGACCTATCCCCTTTAAAAGAAACCTCGGCATAATCTCGTATCGCCTTGTCTGTTCTTCTTATAAATATAGATTCTAGTATATATTGCTTTGCCTCTAGAATTTCTGGGTGCATGCCATTTAATGCCGCAAGCGCATCGTTCATTGTTATGCTCTTACAGGCATCACTCTTGAACGATTCGTGAAACTTGGCATAAGCTCTTTTAATTTTACTTCGAGTAGTAACCTTTAAGGTTCTATGTTCTGTCTGTATAGAAAAACGGGTAATATAATTACCGAAAAAATCTATTCGCTCACTTATTTCTGCCGGTTCTGGCGAAATATCAATACTGTATTCTAATAACTCTTGCCCTTTAGATTCTCTCGGGCGCAGCGTGGCTATATTATGACAGTAGCTTACTGGAGCATTATAATCGTACTTAGTAATATGTGTAACGTTGAATATCATAATCAAATAGGAAAAGACTGTGTAAACAATTGGGTCTGCTTGTCTGTATGATTGAAATAGGTATTAGAGATGGACTGCGATGCCTTGTACAACAAATCTGAAAGCTCCTCTAAAAGCGTATCTAAATCTTCTCTTTTAAAATCTGTTTCTGACTTGGTCATTGCCAACTTTGTAGACTCTGCCAACCTCAACTTAGAGAATGCCTCGAAAATATACTTTTGATAATTATTTAATTGATGGTCATGCTTAGAATGTGGCAAACGTGCAATATCCTTTTGAATTCTATTGATCATAAAGGTCAAGGAACGTGCATAGTCTAAATCTAATACAACCAAATCTAGTACATGTGCCAACTCTATATGAGAACGGTAACTGTATCGGTATATATTTAAACTTTCATGACTGGTCAATAAATATTCCAACAGGTCATACTCTACTTGCTCATCATATTTTATGGTCAATAAGGCTCTGCATTTAGTAATATTCAAGGTGCTTTGCTCTAATTGCAAACCGATAAAGTATAACAACAAACCTTGTTGCACCATAATGCTTTCTTCAATCAATCCCATAAATGCAATTAAGCGGGTAATTAATTGATTCAACACTTTTAATATTTTATTGATTGAATGGTCTTTGCCATCTACCAAGCCATTCCATAGTTTCTGAATATTTTCAAATACACGCCACATATCTGATGACCACAGATTACGAATGGAATAATAAGAATTACTGAACATACTTATGGTATGAGCCAAACTACCTATTCTGTTTTTATCTAGAATGACGGACAACATCTCTTCATACGGATTGTCCATCGCCAGCTTACCGTTCTTATCCTTTTCTACAAAACCAGGATAAGTACCCGTTAACTGCGTAACTGCTTTAAACAATACTTTAAGCTTCTCAGAATCTGGCTTTTCATCTCTATTCTGAACTATTGCCATTTGGCGCATTACAGTACGTAAAAATCGTGCATTTACCAATGTACGACCAACATAACGACCTGCCCAATATAAATTCTCGGCTGTTAAACTTGGCAAATCATCAAGACCAGAAATGGCTATCGATGATTTCTTCTGCCAATGCCTGTTCTTATCTTCTTTTATTTCTGCATCATCTAATATCCAAAAATCTTTACTAGTACCACCTCTTTGGTTTGAAACCCTAACAGTTTCGCCATCGGGTGCAACTCGTACCAAACCACCAGGCATAACTGAATATTCACCTTTTGATGCTATACAAAATGATCTAGCGACCACATTTCTAGGTTCTAATTTATCTTTAGAAAGATTAGGTGCGGTTGAAAAATTTATACGCTCTTGGGCTACAAAACGATACGGTCGCTCTAGAATAACTTTTTTAAGCTCTTCTAATTCTTTAGCGCTCATTTGCTCGCAAAAGTATATACTCTCTCTATTGGTGCGATCTATTCTCTTTATTACCAATTCAGATATATGCTCTAGCACATAGTTTCTTTCTTTCTCTTGCCCACACCACCACGACGCTATTTGAGGTAGTTTTAATTCTTCCTTCAAAAAATATTTTGCAATTGCAGGCATAAACGGAATCAATCCCGGATTTTCAATTACTCCGCTACCAATAGGATTAATGACAGATACATTTTTTCTTCGTACTACATCTAGCAATCCGGCAACGCCCAAATGGGAATCTTCCCGCAATTCTAAAGGATCCGTAAAAGCATCGTCTACTCTACGTAAAACGACATCTATCTGCTTTAAACCTTGCAATGATTTCATCCAAAGAAAACCATCTCGCACTACTAAATCATTACCCTGAACTAACGGGTAGCCTAAGAACGAAGCCATATAGGCATGTTCAAAATAGGTTTCGTTGTGTGAACCGGGAGTTAGTATTACAATTGTCGGATTTTCTTTTTTACCTGGTGCCGCATCAATAAGCATTTGATTGAATTCTTGAAAGAAGCCAGACAATCGCTTTACCTTCATTTCAGCGTACATATCTGACAGAACTCTGCTTGTGGTAGATCTATTCTCTAACGCATACCCCATACCTGAAGGTGCTTCTGTGCGATCATTTACGACCCACAAACGCCCATCTGTACCACGACAAAGATCTGCTGCATAAATTGATAGATACTGTTCTAGTTTCAGTTCCATACCAGAACATTGCCTTAGAAAACCACGGTGACCATAAATAACTTCATAGGGCACAATGCCATTTTTAATCAGCTTTCGTTCGCCATAGACATCTTTAAGTACCAAATTAAGTAGTTCTGCTCTTTGCTTTAAGCCTGCCTCTACTTTTGTCCATTCATCTTGGTGCAACATAAAAGGAACCACGTTCAGGTTCCAAGGTCTGTGCAACCCTTTTGGGTCATTATATACATTATAAGTGACACCGTTTTCTGATAACAACCAGTCAATATCTTTTTGGCGGGCGGTTAATCCTGTTATTCCTAAAGTGTCAAATTCGGTTAATAATTTATTCCAATAGGGTTTCATACCATTGTTCAATGAATACATTTCATCATTGCCCTTTTGGGTATCATAATTATTAAACCATCGCGTTTCTGTTGTTGGCATTACCTCTTCAATTACTTCTTACGTAAATCTGTTACATGCGGATACTCGGGGTTAATCGGCATCTCTTTGTATACAAATGTATTTGAACCTGCCTTAGGTTCTACCATTCTACCCGTAAAATTTGTTGAAGCGACCAATTCTGTAGGTGTTACCTCATCTTGTGTTACCCCAATATCCCAAAATCTATTGATTCTGCGCGATTCTGCCTCTAAACTATTTACAGGGTATGTATCATAAGAACGCCCACCTGGGTGTGCTACAAAATAGGTACAACCACCAATTGACTTTTGGTTCCAATCATCAACGATATCAAATACTAGCGGAGTATCTACACCGATAGTCGGGTGTAATGCCGACCATGGTTCCCAAGCTTTAAAACGAACTCCCGCAACATATTCTCCTTTTGTGCCCGTCGAGCTGAGTTCTATTTTCACCCCATTACAGGTTAATATATATCGTTTGCTATTAAAATTATTCACTTTTACCTGTACACGCTCTAGTGACGAATCTACATAACGCGATGTGCCACCACCGGTCATTTCTTCACCAAGAACATTCCATGGTTCTATAGCCATTCGCAATTCCATTTGAATCGAATTTATTTCTACCATGCCGTATAGCGGAAAACGGAATTCAAAAAATGGATCGAACCAATCTAACTTAAACGGATAGCCCGCATCGTTCAATTGCTCCACAATATCTTTTATATCTTCTTTTACATAATGCTCTAGTAAAAACTTGTCATGCAACTCTGTACCCCAACGTACCAAATCGTGCTTGTACGGCTTTTTCCAAAACCAAGACACTAATGTACGCACCAGTAACATTTGCATTAAACTCATTTGTGCATGTGGCGGCATATCAAAAGCACGTAGCTCTAATATACCTAAGCGACCAGAAGAAGAATCTGGCGAGTATAATTTATCGATACAGAATTCTGCCCTGTGGGTATTCCCCGTAATATCTGTTAAAAGGTGACGGAATAATCGGTCGGTAATCCAAAAAGGGACTTCCTTATCATCAGGAATTTGAGAAAAAGCAATTTCAAGTTCATATAAATTCTCTAACCTAGCCTCATCTACACGTGGTGCCTGACTCGTAGGACCAATAAACGCTCCTGAAAACAGGTAAGATAAGCCTGGGTGATGTTGCCAAAAGGTCAATAAGCTTCGTAATAATTGAGGATTACGTAATAGCGGACTATCAGCCGGCGTTACTCCGCCCAAGGTTACATGGTTACCACCACCTGTACCAGTGTGCTTGCCATCTAACATAAATTTTTCTGTGCCTAAACGAGCTTGTTTTGCTTCGGCATATAGTGTTAGCGTATTATCGGTTAATTCTTGCCAGTTTTTCGCCGGATGTACATTTACTTCGATTACCCCAGGATCTGGGGTCACCTTCAACACCTCTAACCTATTATCTCTTGGCGGTTCGTAACCTTCTAAAATGACAGGTACTTTCAATTCTTTTGTCGTAGCTTCTATACATGCTACCAAATCTAAAAAGTCTTCTGCACTGTCTAATGGCGGCAGGTATAGAAATAACTTTTTCTCACGAACCTCGGCGCAAATAGCCGTGCGTACATAGGGGTGCTTTCGTGGATGCGAAGTAGATTTTAACTTCATTCGCTTTTGTAAAGCATCGCAAGTCGTTGGTAAATCTGGTGTATTTTCAAACAGCTCTACCTCTGCCGTTGGTTCTGACGGAATTGGTGGATCCTTTGGTAATGCCGCTAAAGGTAAACGCAAGCCAATTGCCGAATTACCGGGAGTAAGCAGTAAATTCTTATTTCTGAATTCCCATTTATTGGTAATCCATTTATCCTCTTTTTTAATTAACGGATATACATGACCTACCGTTTTGCCTAAACCTTGTTCTAAAATCTCGCCAAGCTTTCTACGTAAGTGGGTATCGTCTTTATTATATTTTTTCGGGTTTACATCTACAGGTAATTTTCCCTCTTCCCATAAAAAGTAAAAAGCATCTTCATAGGCAGGCATTATACTATTGGTTTTACAACCTAAATAGCCGCCCAAAGTCTTTAAAAATCGCTTGGTAATATTCCTGGGCATTTTATATTCCTCAGAAAATGATGCCAACAAACTCGGATCTTTCCAAATTGGTTTTCCATCTTTTCTCCAATGTATACCAATTAACCAACGAGGTAGCGCTTCACCCGGGTACCACTTACCTTGCGCATGATGCAACAACCCACCTTTACCAAAAACCTCTAATAATCGAATAGACAATTTACTTGCCAGTTCTCTTTTGTGTTCACCATCTGCAGCAGTATTCCACTCTTCAGATTCCATATCATCTATAGAAACGAACGTAGGTTCACCACCCATGGTCAAACGAACATCATTTGCCTGTAATTCTTCTTCTACCTTAAAACCAAGATTGTATATAGCATTCCATTGCTCATCGGTATATGGTTTTGTAACCCTCGGAGATTCGAATATTCTAGTAACCGAATTTTCAAATTCGAACGTTGTTTCTGCAAAATCGCTAAATCCGCTTACGGGAGCTGCACTCTCATAAGATGGTGTACAAGCCAAAGGTATATGACCTTCACCGGTAAAGAGTCCAGATGTGGCATCTAAACCGACCCACCCGGCGCCTGGTAAATATACTTCTGCCCATGCATGTAAATCTGTAAAATCTTCTTCAGGACCTGACGGACCATCCAATGATTTTTCATCTGATTTTAATTGTACTAAATACCCAGATACAAAACGTGCAGCCAGACCTAAATGGCGAAGTATCTGCACCAATAACCACGCAAAATCTCTACAAGAACCTAATTTAGCTTCTAGCGTTTCTTCGCATGTTTGCACACCAGGCTCCATACGCAAGGTATAGTTCAGGTAATTATACAAGTTGCTATTAAGGTTAATTAAGAAATCGATACTTCGTACCGGCGTTAAATCTATTTTAGAGAGGTATTCCTTTAAAAATGGACCACTTTCCACTTTTTCTAAATAAGGCAAAAGCTCCTTTTTAGCTTCTTCAGAATACTTGAAAGGAAATTCTTCACTCGCTTCTTCTACGAAAAAATCGAACGGATTAATGGTCTTTAAATCTGCTATGATTTCTACATCAACAGAAAGCTCTGTGGTCTTATCTGGGAAAACAATTCTCGCCATATAATTACCAAATGGATCTTGCTGCCAATTGAAAAAATGGTTCTCTGGTTTTATTTTTATTGAATACGCCTCTATAGGTGTTCTACTGTGTGGGGCAGGTCGTAATCTAAATATGTGTGGAGATAGATTTATACTTCTATCGTAGATATATTTCGTCTTGTGTTTAATTGCAACTTTTAATGCCATAATGTGGTGGGATTTCAGTACTACCTAATATAAGCACTAATATCAGCAATTATCGAACACAATGCCTTAATCGCCAAATTTTTATACATATTAGAGTTGCAGCGATTTTTATTGATAGATTCTTAATGTGATGATAGAATTGTTGTTTTTTCTTTGGATGGGATAATTGAGTAAGACCGATGATTTAAGATAGGCGCCTAAGAAACCTTTAAAATTTTGTACATTAATATTCTCAACCAAACTCAAAAAAAATGGACAAGGCACTACAAACCATGATTGATAATATGCCCGAGAAAACTGGCAAATCTCTAAGCGAATGGAAATCTGTCTTAAAGTCTAAATCGTTTGCCAAACATTCTGAAGGTGTCAATTTTCTAAAAAAAGAATACGGAGTTACCCACGGTTTTGCGAATACCATTGTCACTTTATCTAAAGAAGAAAACAACTCCCCAACCGATTTGGTTTTGCAACAGTATAAGGGAAAAGAAAGCTTAACCCCTATTTACGAAGCTCTTTTAAAAGTGGTAAAAACATTTGGTAACGATATTACTATTACCCCTAAAAAAACTACCGTAAGTATTATTCGAAAAAAGCAATTTGCACTAATAAAACCTGCAACCAAAACAAGAATTGACCTCGGACTCAAAATAAAAGACAAGCCTACCACTGACCGTCTAGAATCTTCAGGACCATTTGGTAGTATGTGTACACACCGAGTTCAACTTACTGAAGCTAATCAGGTGGATGATGAATTAATTACTTGGATGAAGGAAGCATATGAAAAGGCGGAATAATAGTTTCTAATCTTAAATTTGATTTCAAAAAGCGCACTTGATAATTTGAGTGTTTTACCTTTGCATTATGAGTATCGAACAGACGGCAATTAAGACCACGTATTTCAGCATTATAGGGAACATATGCCTCGCTTTGATTAAAGGTATTGCCGGTTTTTTTGGCAATTCTTATGCCCTTATCGCCGATGCTATTGAATCTACCACAGATATTTTTTCTTCTATCCTGGTTCTTTTAGGTTTTAAATATGCCGAAAGACCCGCAGATGAAAACCACCCATACGGACACGGAAAAATAGAACCTATCATCACTTTTCTTGTCGTTGCCTTTTT
The DNA here is from genome assembly GCF_035207705.1 of Maribacter sp. BPC-D8. Classification (NCBI taxonomy): domain Bacteria; kingdom Pseudomonadati; phylum Bacteroidota; class Flavobacteriia; order Flavobacteriales; family Flavobacteriaceae; genus Maribacter; species Maribacter sp. BPC-D8. The sequence continues at coordinate 4,373,631 of NZ_CP128187.1, read as the reverse complement.
AGTCGTTTCTGCTACCGTTATCGCTTATGAAAGTATTGAGAACATACAGACTCCGCATAAGGTTCCGAAAGCATGGACATTGATTGTTCTGGGATTAATAATTGTATGGAAAGAAATATCGTACCGCGTTGTTATCAAAAAAAGTGAAGAGACACAAAGCACCTCTTTAAAAGCAGATGCTTGGCACCATAGAAGTGATGCTATTACCTCGATAATGGCATTTATTGGTATTTCTATTGCCGTAGTACTTGGCAAAGGTTATGAAACGGCTGATGATTGGGCTGCCCTTATGGCATCGGGCTTTATTCTTTATAACAGTTACTTAATTCTAAGACCTGCTTTAGGAGAAATAATGGACGAGCAACGTTATGACGACCTCTTGGAAGACATACGTATTAAATCATTAGAAGTACCGGGCATTACTGGTACCGAAAAATGTTTTATTCGTAAAGCGGGAATGAAGTTTCATGTAGACTTACATGCCATGGTAAATGGTGATATTTCTGTTACCGAAGGGCATGACATAGCACATCTCTTAAAAGACTACCTACACGAAAATATCCCTAATTTAGAGCATGTTTTAATTCATATTGAACCCGATAATCTTTAACCTATAGATGCAACAACGCTAAAGCATCTTCATTTTTACCCTCTGCTAACCACTGTTGCGCTAATTTGTGTATTTCTGAAACATCTTCAGCTCCATTTAAAATAGATTTCACCTCAGGGTGTTCTGTTATTTTAGCGATTGCTTCTTTCGTTGGCAATTCTTCTAAGTTCCCTAATCTGCCTAAATTATTACCTGTCAATACCGCACTATTCTGCACAGCTTCAGGTAGCATATCTACGCCTATACCTTGGGTACGTATTGGCTTAGGGATTTCGAATAGAGCATCGCCACTGGCTCTGCAATACCAATTTCCTCCCATACGTGCTACTAAATCTAATTTGGGAGTATCTAATTTTCCCTCGGCATCTAAAAAGGCTTTTTTTACATGAATCTGAACGACTTTAGCTAGCACCAAATTACCAGCTCCTGGTCCGTCACCCAATGCGATTACTTGATCTACCACACACTCAAATGCTACAGGTGCCTCGCCTACTCTTGGCGGTTTCACTTTATCACTTGCTACTTGTGTGAAACCTGCTTTTACAAATTCATTTACTCCATCACCATATTCGGTGCTTGACAATGACATTTGCTCTACCATGTCATAATTCACAATATTGATAACCGTTTCTTTTACCTCCAATACATTCTCTAACGTATGCTTCGTGGTATTATCTCGACCTCTTCTAGAAGGTGAAAATATCATCATTGGCGGATTTACACTGAATAGATTAAAATAGCTAAACGGACTCAAATTAACATTACCATCTTTATCAATCGTACTGGCAAAACATATAGGTCTTGGTGCTACGGCAGATAATAAATACCCATGTAATTCTTGTTGAGAAATACTGTTTGGATCTATAGAATTAATTTCTTCGTTATTTGACATGCTATAAACTTCTAATGTGAATTGTGTTGTTTTATTTACTTGGTAAAATGGTTCCGGTTACTTCACCGAACCCTACTCTTTTACCTTCTTTTTCTGCGAACCCTCGCATAGTTACTGTATCATTATCTTCTATAAAAGTACGTTCGCTTCCGTCTTTTAATTCGAATGGTTTTTTACCGCCCCACGAGATTTCTAACAATGAGCCGTACGAACTTTCATCTTTGCCTGATATCGTTCCAGACGCCATAACATCCCCAACATTCAAATTACAGCCGTTTACCGTATGATGCGCCAACTGCTGCATCATATTCCAATACATGAATTTGAAATTAGATTTGCTAATAGTGGTTTCTTCTGAAGTTGACGAAGACATGCCGACCTCTAACTGTATGTCATAATTCTTTTCTCCTTCGTACGCTAAATACGAAAGGACTTCTGGTGTTTGCTCCGGACCTTGAACTTTGAATGGTTCTAAGGCTTCTAACGTAACAATCCACGGTGACATAGATGATGCAAAGCTTTTTCCTAAAAACGGACCTAAAGGCACGTATTCCCACTTCTGAATATCTCTGGCAGACCAGTCATTGAATAGCACTAATCCGAAAATATGTTCAGCGGCATTTTTTGTAGAAACGCGTTCGCCCAATTCGGTACTTTTACCAACTACAAAGCCCATTTCCAATTCAAAATCTAGATTTCCTGAGGCTTTAAAAACCGGAACTTTCATGTCATTGGTTTTCACTTGACCCATTGGTCTGTGAATATTTGTACCACTCACGACTATCGACGAAGCACGACCATGATACCCTACTGGAATATGTTTCCAATTTGGCAACAGCGCATTCTCTGGATCACGGAACATTTTACCCACATTAGTAGCGTGTTCTATACTTGAATAGAAATCTGTATAATCACCTACATGAACAGGCAAATGCATTTTGGCATCTAGCTGCGATAAAAAAACTTCTGAATGATTTTTCAGCGGAGAATTCTCAGAAATCAATAAACTCTGAATATCTAAACGGACCTTATTTGTGATTTTCTTTCCTAATGCGATGAACTCATTTAAGGTTTTCTGTCGAAAATAAGAAGCGCTGACCTCTAATAAACCTAATTCTGATACTGCTGCCAAATCAACTATCTGCTCACCAATAGCAATACCTGCTTTTGGAGCTTCACCGTTTACAGCGAAGATTCCGAAAGGGAGATTATAGATAGAAAAATCTGAATTTTCGGGTACTGAAGCCCATGTATTTAGTGTTGTCAAGTGTGTATTTGTTTATTTATCCAACCACGATTTATAATAATCTCCGTCGTCTAATTTTAAGGCATTCTCAGTAACCATTAATGGCTTGAACGTATCTATCATAACCGCTAGTTCTTCTGAACCTTTTTGACCTATGCTGCGTTCTGCTGCCCCTGGGTGTGGACCATGAGGTATTCCTGCGGGATGCAGAGATATGTTACCTGGCTGCACTCCGTTTCTGCTCATAAAATCTCCGTCAACATAATACAGCATTTCATCAGAATCTATGTTAGAGTGATTGTATGGTGCTGGTATAGACAGTGGATGATAATCGTACAACCTCGGCACAAAAGAGCAAATTACAAAAGCATTCGTCTCAAATGTTTGGTGTACTGGTGGCGGTTGATGAACTCTACCTGTGATAGGTTCAAAATTGTGAATTGAGAATCCGTAAGGGAAATTATAACCATCCCAACCTACAACATCAAAAGGATGCCCAATGTAGACCATTTCATGCATGACCCCTTGCTTCTTCACTTTTATCAAGTGCTCATCGGTATCGGTATCGGTAAAGGTTTCTAAATTCTGTGGCAATTTATAATCGCGCTCACAAAACGGAGAATGCTCTAATAACTGTCCGAACCAATTGCGATATCTCTTTGGAGTGTAAATAGGAGAAAATGATTCTGCGTACAAAATGCGATTGTCTTCAGTATCAAAATCTATCTGATAAATCGTTCCTCTAGGAATTATTAAATAATCGCCATACTCAAACGGGATCTGTCCGAAAATGGTTCTCAAAATACCTGTCCCTTTATGAATGAACAACATTTCATCGGCATCGGTATTCTTATAAAAATATTCTCGTAACGATTTTCGTGGTGCTGCTACACCGATAATAATATCGCTATTCACCAAAAGTGGCTCTCTAGCTTCTAAAAAATCATCTTTTGCCGGAGCATTAAAACTGACCAACTTCAACGATCGTATATTTTTCTCTAAAGCAATTTTCGGAGAAACATCGGTACTCTTCAATATCTCCTTAACCATTGTTGGTCTATTGTGGTGATATAATAAAGAGGACATACCGTCAAACCCTATAGTACCGAACAATTGCTCAGAATATAATTCACCATTTGGTTTTCTAAACTGCGTGTGCCTTTTAGGTGGCACCGCTCCTTGTTTATGATATATAGGCATATGAGTTCGTTTTAGTTGATGATTGAGATTACATACTTTGAGATTTGCCTCGAAATATTAAAAATACTTAGTGAACTCATCTTGACTTTTTCTTTTACCTACGAATTATACATTTTGCACCCTAATTTTGTCAATTTTAAGTTCCGTAGCTATGGCTATGTAAATAAAAAATGACTTCATTACGGCACAAAAGCCATAATTCTCGGTTCCAAACAAAAAGTCAAGATGAGTTCAGTAATAAATACCTCGATAACTAGCCTCGAGGTATTTATGAATACTTCCTTTAAAAATAATCTATTTTAAGATTCTCAAGAAATTTGTTGAACCTATAAAGTTCCTCTTAATTCTTGCTCACGCTCAATAGCTTCAAATAAAGCTTTGAAATTTCCTTTTCCGAATGAAGTTGCTCCTTTACGTTGAATAATTTCAAAGAACATTGTTGGTCTTGCTTGTACCGTCTTCGTAAAAATCTGTAACAAATACCCTTCATCATCACGATCAACTAAAATACCTAGTTTTCTTAGCGATTCGATATCTTCATCAATTTCACCAACTCTTTCGGTCAATACATCATAATAGGTAGTTGGTATTGTCAAAAACTCAACACCTCTATTCTTTAAATCGGTTACTGTTTTTACAATATCATCTGTTGCAACGGCAATATGCTGAACACCTTCACCTTCGTAGAACTCCAAATACTCATCTACTTGAGATTTTTTCATACCTGGTGCCGGTTCGTTAATCGGGAACTTAATACGACCGTTACCATTACTCATTACCTTACTCATTAATGCCGTAAAATCTGTAGAGATATCTTTATCATCGAAAGACATAATTTGCTTGAAGCCCATAACATTAGCATAGAAATCTACCCAATAGTTCATTTGACCTTCATGTACATTACCTACCATATGATCAACAAATTTTAAACCTGTAGCTGTTGGCTGGTAATCACATTCCCATTTTTGGTAGCCTGGTAAAAATGTACCGTTGTAGTCTTTACGTTCTACAAAAACATGAACTACCTCACCATAAGAATAGATACCAGAAGTAACCACCTTACCATCGTCATCTTTTTCAGTTTTAGGTTCCATATAACTTTTGGCACCTCTTTTCATCGCTTCATTATACGCATAAGTAGCATCATCTACCCAAAGAGCAGTAACTTTTACGCCGTCACCATGCTTATCAATATGTCTACCTACATCAGTACCACTTCTTAATGGTGAAGTCAAAACCAATCTTATCTTATCTTGCTCTAATACATAAGACTCATATTCTCTACTACCAGTCTCTAAACCTTTATAGGCTAAAGATTTAAAGCCAAATGCAGTTTTGTAATAATGTGCTGCTTGTTTAGAATTACTTACGTACAGCTCTAAATAATCTGTACCGTTAATAGGCATAAAATCTTGTGCCTCTTTGTGTTTATTTTCTGCTTTTGTTGCTGTTGACATATTGTTGAGTTTTATATTTTTATTTCGTTTATTGTTGCTAATGCAACATATATGTTAAAAATTTTTATGCTGTTGTTGTTTGGGTTTTCATAAGTACTTCTAAAGCTGCTAAAAGTGCTTTGTTCGCCTCTCTTACGCCAAATGAAATTCTTACTTTCCCTGGTGCTCCAAAATTGCCGACCGGGCGTACCATAATACCACGTTGTTCTAAAAACGAAGTGAATTCCATATCATTGATTGGCGGATCTATTAGTACAAAATTACCCTGTGCAGGCCAGTATTTTATCTGCAAAGCATCAAGTCCGTTCAAAATAAACCTTCTTTCTTCTTTCACCAATGCTACCGTTTTGTTTACAAAATCTACATCTTCTAATGCTGCAATAGCACCTTCTAAAGCTAAAGAAGACAGTAAAAAAGGCTTACAAATTCTACGCATGTAATTACTGATTTCTAACGGAGCATAGCAATACCCTACGCGTAAACCAGCTAAACCATACGTTTTTGAAAAACTATTTATGGCAATTACATTTTTACCTTCTATCACAAACGGCAAACCTGATGTGTAATCTTCTGCTTCTGCAAAATGTCTGTATACCTCATCTAATACCAGAACAACATGCTCAGGTAATTTCTCTATAAAGCTTCGCAACTCTGCCATAGGAATATAATTTCCTGACGGATTATTAGGCGATGCTAGAAATACCAACTTCGTTCTATCTGTGATTGCGGCTAGAATACCTTCTAAATTATAATCATAATTCTCGGTCATGGGTACATTGATAGCCTTTGCTCCCATCCAACGGGTAAATGCTGTATATGGAAGAAAACATGGCTGACTCACAATTACCTCATCGTTTTCGTTCAAAAATGCCTTCGAAATCATATCAATAATTTCAGATCCACTATTTGCCGTAATGAAGTTATCTGCAGTCAACACTCCGTCAAAATCCTTTACCAATGCTTCTCGCAATCTGATGTCTGTATTATCTGGATAAAAACTTAAATCGTCTAGTGTTTTTGCTAATGCTTCTTTCACTTTTGGGGAATACCCTAGCGGATTCTCATTAGATGAAAGCTTGTGTACCGTAACACCATCGGGCATAACAATTTTCTTGCCACCACCTTTATAGGTACTATCTTCTAATATATATTTCTTGAAACCTAGTTGCATATTTCTTCTTCTTTTGACCAATTTATCCGAAGTAAATATACACTTTTTTTTAATTATTGTTGCACTAACAACAATATTAACGATAAACTCTATTACTTTTGGAGGAATAACATTTGGATTATGGACAGGACGGAAGGCTTCGGCGTATATATTGATCGCACATTAAAAAAAGTACAGAGTACCTTTCTACAGGTTTTTGCAGAGAACAATATTGATTTGACCATTGAGCAATGGGTGATTTTACAACGTGTACAACTAGAAGGTAAAGATGCTTCTCAAGCTGATATTGCCAAATCTAATTTTAGGAATAGAGCTACAACTTCTCGAGTTATTAGCGGATTATGCAAAAAAGGCTTCTTAAGAAAGTCTCGATTTAGAGATGATCAAAAAAGATACAAGCTTGTAATAACAGATGAAGGATCTGCACTTACAAAACAGGTTATGCCGTTTATTAAAGATTTAAGAAAAGTTAGTACACTGGGTATCACTGAAGAAGAGTTTGAAATATTCTACAAAGTTCTTGATCAACTGTGGGAAAATTTTGATCAATATGAAGGTCGTTCATAGCCGTAAATTGGCAGATAAAAGAAATAATTAAAATTTTGTTGATTTTGGTTTTACCAGTCTATAAAAATCACTAAGTTTGCACCCACATTTGAAAAAATGGTGTCGGTCGCATAGCTCAGCTGGATAGAGCATCTGCCTTCTAAGCAGACGGTCGGAGGTTCGAATCCTCCTGCGATCACTCAAAAGCCCCTTTTAGGGGCTTTTTTGTTTTTAAAAAGATTGCTACTTCGCACCAAATCATACTACTAAACGCAATTAGAGTATTTGTTTTGACATTTTTATTATTTTTGCCCATTAAGACCAATTTCATTTTAGATGTATACATTGACTTATGAATCTGTTGCTACCAATAAGATTAAGGGCGCAGAAATGGAAGAATTACTTGAAAAAGCACGTGAAAACAATCAACGTCAAGATATCACAGGTTGCCTAATCTATTATCAAGGCGGCTTTGTTCAATTATTGGAGGGAAACAAAAAGAAAATAGAGGCGCTTTACAAAAAGATTAAAATGGATCCTCGCCATAAGAATGTTACCCTTTTTTCTGATGATGAAATAAGCAAGAGAACATTCCCCAATTGGGGAATGGCTTACTACCCCATCGATGAGAATAATACTAATAGATATGAGTATGAGCAATTCAAGAGAAACTTGATTCTAATGGCTGATCTTATTGAACCTACAAATGTCACTTCAAAGCACTTTTGGAAGAAGATTAAAACCATGGTTTCAGAACCGCCAATATAACCGGTGAAACTTCTTGTACATTTTGACTCAAAATAGTAATATGTGCTCATATGCCAGCGTTATATTTTAGGTATTGAGCTATTTTTTAAACGAATCGCATTAGAGAATAGACTTCTTAAGTTTTACCTTGCTGTTGGATTTTGATTGAAATTTTTAATTGAAGTCTTTAAGAACAAACATTTTTTAGCGTTTTAAATTATTAATTGCCATGAGCAAAAATTTACTAAATGTCTTCCTAGCTGACGATGATAGTGATGACAGAACATTCTTTTCTGATGCATTAAGAGAGATACCGATACAAACTAAAATTTCTGAATTTAATAATGGCGTAGATCTGATGGCTAGTTTGCTATCAAATACCGCTGAAAAACCAGATGTTATATTTTTAGATTTGAAAATGCCAATGATGGACGGATTTGAGTGTCTTGCAGATATTCGTGATCTTGAGAAATATACAGATATTCCTGTAATTATCTACTCAACATCTTATCACCCTAAAGAGATTACCCGTTTAGATGAAATGGGCGCTTCTTTGTATTTACAAAAACCTTCTTCTTACAACCAGCTAAAAACACTTTTACACAAATGTTTACGCTATGTAAATGATGCTGAAAGAAATGAGAAAGAATTCGTCATTTCCATTTAAAATAACTTTTTAAGATACACTCAATACTATTATTTTAAATCTTCTAAGCTACCTAGCTTTTAGTTAACGGTATTTTCTTGTTTACCTTCTTTTCAATCTTTAAAACAGTTCTACCTTAAAATTATAAACAAAAAAAGCCAGCTCAATTGAGCCGGCCTTATCTTTTTCATATATGTTTTTCTATGCTGAAATCGACACGTTTCTAATATTCATTAGGTATGCTTTTGGTGTACATTTAAATTTATTTCTAAAGATTTTAGAAAAGTAACTTCTACTTGTAAACCCTATAGAATAAACTATCTCTGAAATATTCATATCAGATGTCTGTATTAATTCTTCAGCTAATATCAATCGCTCATTTCTAATGAAATTCGTTACCGTAGTACCTTCCATCACCTTAAAGCCTTCTTGTAATTTTGTTGGTGAAAGACCGTATTCTTTACTTAAATCGGTTACAGTGTAAGGAAACTCTGGTTTTCTCTTGATAGCATTTACTGCTTCTTCAATTCTTAAAAGCTCTTTCTTTGTTAGCATAGTCGAAACTTGACCGCTATTCTCAATATCTTGTTTACAGTGTAAAATCTCTAATGCCAACGTAAAGTTTACAATACCCTCAATAAGCAGTTTTCTTACCAAACCTACTTGGGTAATTGATCTAATCTGTAATAGTTGTTCTTTTATTTTGAGGTTGAAAGTACCAATATGAGCGCTACCATCTTCATTTAAGAATGAAGCAAACAATTGCTCGTATAATTCATTGTTGTTAACATTCTTACTTAATGACTCACCATCTTGTGTAACTTTAATAATAGACAAGTTAGACTTTGTTGCCTCTCTTAGTTTAATATTAATATTCTCATTAGAACCACCAATTACTACTGTTTGTAAAGCTTCAACTTTACTCGACTCTTTACCTTTTGAAAATCTAAAGCTACCTTCTAAGCAATAAATGAAGTACAAACTACGATTCTCATCCAACTTTAAATCGAAATTGAAATCATCGTTCAAATCCAAATCATATTCTGTGTAAGAGATTCCGGATCCTAAGGAAACAGTCTGTATTCTACCGCTACCTTTATCGTTATCATATTGAAGAATACGATCGCCTTGAAAACTAGAGATACTTCCTCCTAAAACATTATTAAAATGACTTAACTGATTATGAACTATTTGCATGAATTATTATTTAGATGGTTATTATTTAATGAAGCCTCTTGTGCTTGAAAGTTTTCGGAAAAACTAGGAGTACCACTTTGAACATTTAAAGTCTGGTCATAAGAATCTTTTCGTCTTACGTTACCTACTCTAGCATATTGAAGATTATTCATAAAGGCTTACATTTCTTGTTGATACAAAGATGCAGCCGATGCAACGTAAATCTGTTACATCATTTTTAGAAGCTGTTACACAATTTTAAGAAGGGTGTATTTTATGGCGATAAAACCAACTATAACAAGGTAGGAAGATAAACGGTGAACTCAGCGCCTTTGTCCAATTCACCTTTTGCCGTGATGGTGCCATTATGCGATTGAACAATTTTTTTACAGATAGATAAGCCTAACCCAGTACCTGAAAATTCTGTTTTGCCATGAAGACGTTGAAATATCTCAAAAATTTTCTCTTGATACTTTTTCTCGAATCCTATGCCATTGTCAATAAATTGTAGCTTCACATAATTAATGTTTGGCAATAAGCTTTCTACCGAACTTTTATCTCCACTAACGATATTACCTATAATTTTAATATCTGGTCGCACCTCTTCTTTTACATATTTAAGTGAATTACCTATAAGGTTGGCAAATAATTGTTCTAACTGAAATTGAATACCATTTACCACCGGTAAACTTACAGACGCTACCTTGGCATCTAAATCATTTATACGTTCCCCTAAATCTTCTAAAACATTATTTAAAACATCATTAAGATCTACACGCCTTGGTTGCTCGCCCACCTCATCTATTTTAGAATAAGACAGTAGATTGTTAATAAGGTTACGCATTCTATCTGAAGAGTACTTGATTTTAGATAAGTAGCCTTGTGACCGATTACTTAACCGACCCTCTTCTTCTTCATCTAATCGACTAACGAACATTTGAATTTTACGAAGGGGTTCTTGCAAATCGTGACTGGCTACTCGGTTAAAGGCTTCTAAATCGGCGTTCGTTCTTTTTAATTCTGTATTCTTAAGCTGTAGTACCGACTCTGCCTCTATTTGCTTTGTAACGTCTCTAATAACACCTACCATATACCAGTTACCTTCTTTCTGGTAACATTCACCTATGGTGTTCATATACCTTAACTCCTTCGACTTTGTATACACACGAAAAACTAAGTCAATTTTAGATTTATTTTTTCTAGCTACTTTAAAACTAGATTTCACTTTCTCAAAATCATTAGGATGCAAAAATGTAAGTAAGCGGTCATACTTATCATCAAACTCATTAGGATCATAACCAAACAACCGATAAACATTGTCTGAGTATTTTATTTGCTCTTTAGCTAAATTCCATCGGAAACTACCAATATTGGCAACATGCTCTGCTTCTGAAAGCAACCTGTTCTGTATAAATAATTGCGCCTCATATGACTTCTCTTGCGTTACATCTTTAGAGAACAATATTAGACCATCGTTCATTTTTACTGCCCTAGTGGTCAACCAAACTGATTCTTTGTCAAATATGAATTCTTTAGTATATTCTTTATTTTCCCCCGTTGTATAACTATCTGCTAGAATTTCTAAAACTCCGTTCTCTGAGTTCTTCGGATAATATTCAAGTATGGTCTGACCCTCTATAAATGCTGAATCGTCATTAGCAATCTCACCCATTCGATTATTTATATAATCGATACGAAAGTCTTCAACATCACCTTTCTTGTTGAATATGGGTTTTAAATAACAAATAATACTGTCGTTACTATCTAGAACTCGTATACCAAAAAGATTAGAAATTTCAAGTTCTCTCTTTCTTGACTCAAGACTAACTAAAGGATACTTAGATTCTTTATCTGTGATATACTTGGGCTTAATTAATGATAAGGCAAATAAAAGACCTTTGTTAAAAGATCTAATTCTAACATGATAATTAAGTATATTATCTGATTCTTTGACTATGATATTAAAATTCTCATTTTCATTTGTTTCCAGAACCTTATTAGCCAGAATAAGCAGTTCATCATATTTTACAATCTCTTCTAAAGATTGATTTTCATTACTCTCAGATGAGATAAAAAAGAAACTTTGAGCTTTTTGGTTGGCATACTTAACATGATATTCTTTTGCATTTAAAGAATTAGGTACAGAAGGCTCAGTGTATAATACAGCAGTGTCGGCATTATCGACCATTGTTCTAAAAATATCATCTGCTAAATTATTCTTCATACTATATCACTTTTCAAACCTTAGTTAAGGTACTGCGAATTAACCGATAATTATGCGACTTGCTTGGCGCTAAAACAAAAAAAGTTGTTCCGAATGAAACAACTTTTGCACTATAACTTTATTTGAAAACTTATATTTTCAATAAAAAATTCTCTTTCTTGAAATCATTTAAATGATAAGCCCAGTTCATTTTAACCACTTGTTTTAGTGATTTTTTAAGCTCATTGAAACTAGAAGGTTTTTTAATATAGATATTCGCCCCTTTTTCAAAAGTTTCTTCTATATCTCTTTCAGCAGAAGAGGTAGAATAAATAGCTACTAATAAATCTTTTAAATGTGGCGTACGTCTAATTGCTTCTAAACATTCAAACCCATTCATAATAGGCATATTCAAATCTAGAAACACCAAATCAGGAGTATTATATGTATCGGTCAGTAAATATTCCATACAGCTTTTTCCATTCTCTAATTGATGTAAATCGGTGTTCAATTCGATTCCCTCCAATGCATCGGCAAAAAATTGTCTGTCGTCTTCGTCATCGTCAACGAGTAGTATTCTTAATTTATCCATTTTCACTTTACATGTATTGAAAGAAGAACCGTTCTTCTTACTTTTTTCTAAACTTTATATATTGGGTTATTGTTAACCCGGTAACCTTTTTAAACTGATTCGACAAATGAGGAACACTGCTAAAATTTAAGTCATGAGCAATCTCGCCTAAACTTGTATTCTCTAACAACACTAAATCCTTCACTTTTTCAATGCGCACTAATATATAAAAATTCTCTATCGAGGTAAACGTTTTACTAGAAAATAGATTTGAAAGATATGGATAACTAAAACCCAATTGTTTAGAAAGTAATTCTGAAATTTTTACATTTCTTATATCGCCCTCATAAACCATTTTCTTTATATAAATCTTAATCTCTTCAACGATATCTCGATTCTCTTTTGTTTGAATCTTTATACCAAAACCCTCAAGCTCCATTGAAATAAATTTAAGCTTTTCATCACTTAAATCTTTAGGTAACTTGATGGTACCGTCTTGCAACATTTCAAAATCAACCTCAGCAGCGATCATTGTTTTTCGAAATACTTCATTAACCATTTTTTCAGGGCTATATATGAAACTATATTCCATTTAATAAACACAATTAATTCTCTGCATAAAAGTTTGTAAAATTATTATTTTAGAAAAACATTCTATAACAAAATACAATAAAATATTACCACTTTTGAAGCTCAGCTTAAAAAACATTTTAATTGTAGGTTTTAGATTACAAATAATTAGTTTTCTACAATGAATTACAGGTAAATTCTTAGGCTTTTGTAAAAATCAGTGCTCCATAAGCCGGAATATTTATTTTACCCGTCCAGTTTTTAGCGTCTGTGCTTTCTTCAACTACTTCAACACTATCTACTGGTAATTCTGAGAAATCTTTATCGTAGATTTTACTACCTGCATTTATTCTTAACTCAAAAGGCTCGTTTTCGTTTAGACCTATACCATAGTCTTCATACTCTTGATTACTAAAATTCAAAACTACAAGTACTGGTTCTGTGGGATCATTACCATCAAACCGTGTGTAAGCTAATATTTTCGTTTCGTGGTTGCTATGTAAGATTTCTATATGCTGACTTCTTAACCCTTTACCGCCTTCAGTTTCTCCTGTTCTCAACTTAATAATATCGCTGATTAAGTTTTCTATACCCTTGTGCTTTTCTTCTTTTTCCCAATCTAAGCCTTCAGTATCTTGAAAATACTCGTCTTCAATAAACTCTTGCCCTTGAAAAAGCATTGGTATACCTGGCGATGTTAATGTCAATACCATACCCAAAATGGCTCTTTTCTTGGCAAAATCACTTTCTGCATCTCCGGGTTGAATTTCTTCTGGCACCCTCGCTTTACCATTGGCAACCTCATCATGAGATTCGGTATACACTATACGACAAAATGCATCATTACTATACTTAAACTCAAGTGCATCTATAATTTTCTGTAAATCTCTGCTATCGTCGTGGGTGTCTTCAATGACCTCTCTTACTGGGTGTACAAAATTCATATCCCATTGAGAACCGTATGCCAATCCGTTATGATCAACAGGATCGGTAACGCTACTATCACCTTTTAAATCTTCTGCAATGGTTAATACATGAGGATATTTCTCTCTAATTTCTGAATTGATATCCCTTATTAAAACATTGCCTTCTTCAATTTCGGTGTCATAACCCAAACCACCACCTTCGTAACGTATGTATGAAGTAGCATCCATTCGTAAACCGTCACAATGATACTTTTCGATCCACATCATCGCATTGTCACGCAAGTATTGACGTACTTCTTCTCTACCATAATCTGGTCTGGTATCGCCCCATGGGGTTTCGCTTCTATGATCATTGTAGAAATAAATTCCGCCTTTATCATTTTCGCTCCAGCCATCGAACTGCCATAAATCTACATCTGACGGACCGAAATGATTATAAACAACATCCATTATTACCGCGATTCCCTTTTTATGTGCTTCATTGACCAGCTTTGCGAAAGCATCTGGACCACCATAATCTTGTTCTATTGCAAACGGGTGAGCAGGATTGTAACCCCAAGATATTCCACCTGCAAACTCAGCCACAGGTAATAATTCTATACAGTTTATGCCTAAGTTCTTAAGATAATCAAGTTTGGCAATTACATCTTCGAAAGTACCAACAGCATCTGGCGAAGAACGATTAAAAGTACCTACGTGAAGTTCATAAATTACAAGCTCGTTCCAGCTTGGCATTTTAAAATCTTCATCCTCCCAGTTGAAATCTAATGTTCTTATTATAGAATTACCGTTGCTATTTGTCACCTCATAGGCATACGGATCATTTCTCGATAAAAGCTTACCGTTATATGCTATAAAGAATTTATATTCATCACCTTCTGATGCTCGCTCCGTACTTACAGACCAATACCCATTATTCTCTGCTTCGAGAACAATCTCATTTTCAGACCAATTATTAAAGCTACCGCCAACGAAGACTTTCTCTGCATTCGGAGCCCATATTCTAAAGGTTACAGCACTATCATTTATGACAGCACCCATACCTGCCGATTTTGTTATTGTAGTATTCATGAGTCAAAAGTAGAATCGAATTCGCCCATATAATATCCTTAAAAGAATATGCTTTAACTCAATAAAGTTTTCTTTTAAATAAAATCAATAAAATCGATTTAAGTCATCTATTTATATGAATTGCAATGACATAACAATTTAACCTAATCATTATAGTTGAATAGATTTCTAGAACTTCGGATAAAAAGATGGGTTGTATTTACTGCTTTTTAGGAAGCACAATTGTAAAAACCGATCCTTTATTTAACTCACCTGCAGCACTAATGACCCCAGCGTGATTTTGTACAATTTTCTTTACAATAGCCAAACCTATACCTGTACCTACGTATTCTTGCTTAGAATGTAATCGCTGAAAAACCTCAAATATTTTCTCAGAAAATTGGTCTTCGAACCCAATACCATTATCGGTAATGGTTATTTGAACGTATTCTTTAGTATTCGACAGACTTGAATCAATAGATTTCGCTTTTTTAATTACCTCGGTTTCTATAGTAATTACAGGTGGTACATCTGCCTTCGAATATTTTATAGAGTTCGATAACAGGTTATATATTAATTGGCGGAATTGAAAATGAACTACTTCTAATTGACAAGAGTTTTTTAAGGTAATGGTACCTTCTTTTTTACTTAACTCTTCTCCTAAATCATTTTTAATATCTTCTACTAGGTCTTTTAAATCTATTGTTTCAAAAACCCTTTGCTCTGTATCTGTGCGAGAATATGATAGTAAATCGTTGATAAGCGACTGCATTCTATTGGCTGCAGATTGTATTTTTTCGAACTTAACTTTACCAGAAGTAGATAATTGATCGTACTCATTATCCATCAACACTTCGGCGAACATTTGTATTTTACGTAACGGTTCTTGTAAATCGTGACTAGAGATATATGCAAAAGATTGCAACTCTTTATTCATTTTTTCTAGCTTTAAATTACTAGAAGCCAGTTCTTTTGTACGGTGATTCACTTCGTTTTTTAAATTCTCTTCGTACGATTTCTGCTGCTCAATATTCATAGCTGTACCCAGAAAACCTTTTAAAACTCCATCTTCAAATTTAGGTACCGCAACTATTTTAAACCATTCATAATTATTGTTTTCTGCGTTTTTAACACGATACTCTAACGAAAGTCTTTCTTGTGTTTCTACAGCTCTAGCGAACCCTTCAAAAACAACATCAATATCATCTGGGTGTACAACGTTTTTCCATACCTGTCCTTCAAATTCAGAATAATGAGATAGACCTATAAAATTTAGAAGTTCTTTGTTGGCATATTCTACATTGATGTCAGCATCTGTAATCCATATCCACATTGGTGATAGATTTGCAATATCGCGAAAACGGCGCTCACTTTCTCTCAATCTTCTTTCTGCCATTACGGCTTCGGTAGTATCTGTTACAATCACTAATACTCCAGATACGTTGCCCTTTTCATCTTTAACGGGACTATAACTAAAGGTCCAATAAACATCTTCTATTCTACCGTTCCTATAAATAGGAATCATTAAATTTTCTCTCCAAATAGATTCTCCTTTTTTAGTAACTACACTAAGCATAGGGTAAATATCTTTCCATATTTCTGCCCAGGCTTCAGCTCCGTTTAAACCTAAAATTTTTGGATGCTTACCGTCTACACCTAAAATTGGTCTGTAGGCATCATTATAAAAACCCTTTAAGGTATCTCCCCAAAATAAAAACATCGGAAAAGGAGAATTCAAAATAATATTAACTGTGGTTCGCAAACTCTGCGGCCAGCCTTCTGGCGCACCAAGCGGAGTCAATGACCAATCTTTTTCGCGCATTAGCTTCCCCATCTCGCCACCATCATCAAGAAAATGAAATTCTTTTTTCATAAGAATGCAAATTGAAGTCTCTAAATTAAGGATTAAAACATTGAATACGCGTTTCTAAAATGCAATATCAGTTTAACTCAAATCTGAATTACATTTATAAACTAACGTCTACAAATTAAACAATTTAAAAGGGGGATTTTTAACTCAAAAAAAAAGAATTGCATTCTTATTAATTGCGTGGAGAATTTAAACACCCATCATCGTGTTTTTTAAACAACATCATCAAAATAAATATTTTCAAAAAAGACTCCTTTTCGCTCAAAAAAAAGCAAAAAACCCTTTAAATTAGTCAAACTTATCATAAAACGTCTTATTTTCTTGCATTTTAACGAAATTATAGTATGTTATATTAGAACTTAAAAATAATCTATGCGACAACTAAAGATCACCAAACAAATTACGAACAGAGATTCCATTTCATTAGAAAAATATTTCCAAGAAATCAGTAAAATAGATTTGATCACTGCAGACGAGGAAGTAGAATTGGCAAGAAAAATTCGTAAAGGTGATCAGAAAGCGCTAGACAAATTGGTGAGTGCCAATTTAAGGTTCGTAGTATCTGCCGCTAAGCAATATCAAAATAGAGGACTACGCTTGACCGACCTCATCAACGAAGGTAATTTAGGATTAGTAAAAGCAGCAAAACGTTTTGATGAAACTAGAGGTTTTAAATTTATCTCGTATGCCGTTTGGTGGATCCGCCAATCCATTCTACAGGCACTTTCTAATACTTCGCGTATGATCCGGATACCGCAGAACAAAATCGCGGTAAACAGCAAAATCTATCAGGTATATTCATCTTTAGAACAAGCAAACGAAAGACCACCGAGTGCCGACGAAATCGCATCAGAATTAGATATAAGCGTTTCGAAAGTAAAAACCTCTATTAAGAATTCGGGCAAGTCTATTTCTTTGGATGCTCCTTTTAAAGAAGGGGAATCTTCTTCATTATATAATGTGTTGGAGTCTACAAAACTAAATAGTCCTGATAAAAACATGATGGTAGAATCATTAGAAACGGACATCAATCAAGTGTTGAGAAAAATTCCGGAAAGACAAGGTGATGTTTTACGTCTTTTCTTTGGCTTAGGTAATCAGCCCGCAATGAGTCTTATTGAAATAGGTGAAGTATTTGATGTTACCAGAGAACGGGTACGACAAATAAAAGACAAAGGTATTAAATCTCTTAGACGTACTTCAAATACCGAATTATTACGCGCTTATCTATAATTATTAAATCATCATTTATCATCACTAGGAAAAACCTTTTCCATCATTCATTTTAACCACTTTGCGATAGTATAACATAAGCTTAACAGCTCTAATTAGGAGTTGGTAATGCATATATTATGTTACTGTTTGAAATACCATTACATGAAATTTATTTATATAAAAAGAGAAAGTAATACTAAAGAATTATACAGAACACGTAACGGACTTAAAAAGTCAAAGGTGACCTCAATTACAAAATACTTTATGGGCATACCTATAAAAACCCTGCACACTTACAGGCAAATTTATTACAGGCGTAAAAACAACGCCATTGAAAAAATGTTATTTATCTAATCATACATATTATCCAATAATTAAAATTTAATTAATGAAAATACTAGTAATAGGAGCCGGCAACATGGGATTGACTTATGCAGAAGGCATGTCGAAATCAAAATTACTTAAGAAGAGGAATATAATGGTGCTCGATACTTCTGAAGAAAAGTTAGAAGAACTACGCGAGAATCCGCAATTCGATGCTTTTGATGATTTAAAGAAATGTGCTCCAGAAGCAGATATTATTTTTATTGCAGTAAAACCATATCACGCCGAAAGTGTTTTCTTAAAATTGAATCCGCTTGTGAAACCTGGTCAAATTGTAATTTCGATTATGGCTGGTGTTACTATCGAAACTATTCAGAACCTAACAGGACTCACAAAAATAGTTCGTGCTATGCCAAATCTACCGGCATCTATTGGTAGAGGTTTAACATCGTTTGTTGCTTCTAAAGAAGTAACTAGAATTGAGCTGTTAACCATTGAAAGTTTGTTAGACACTACAGGTAAATCAATTCAAGTAAGTAACGAAAACTTTATTGATGCCTCTACCGGTATTTCTGGTAGCGGACCGGCTTATGTATTTTACTTTATGCAAAGTATGATGGAAGCTGCCCTTAAAATGGGCTTTACACCAAATGTATCTAAAGTTTTGGTTGCACAGACATTTACAGGAGCTATTGAACTTTTCAACCAAAATGAACTATCCCCAAATTCTTGGATGGACAAAGTAGCCAGTAAAGGCGGTACTACTCGTGCAGCTCTTGACTCTATGGAAAACAATAATGTAGGTGAACTTATAAAAGATGCTGCTTTCGCAGCATTTGAACGTGCAGTTGAACTCGGAAAAGAAAAGGTAAATTCAATAGAATAACACAGCATTAATACTACACATCTTAGCGTTGAAGAGGTATAAGAAATACATTTACAATTGCGCTAAATGCTACTTATTAGAATAAAAAATAGCATTTCGACTATTTCATTTTAGATAATTATAAATTTAATATGGAATAGTCAAATTCTATTGTCTCACTTTATGACAATAATTCTTTGATTACATGTTTTTTTGTGCTTTATTTGATAAAGACAACTGAAATTTATCAAATTCACTAATGAAAGGTATCAAAAATAAGAAATTCATTCCCAACCTTTCTTATGATTGTGTGATTTTTGGGTTCAATGGAGTAAATTTAAAAATTCTTATTTTAGAATACCACAACACTAGTTTATTTGCACTTCCGGGGGGATTTATCAAAAAAAATCAGAGTCTACAAGATGCTGTAAACAAAGGCGTAGAAGAACGTACAGGATTAAAAAATGTGTTCTTAGATCAATTTCAAATTTTCGGAAAACCAGAAAGATCTGATCCCGATGCCATGCGACGTATTTTAGTTGCAAATGATAAAAATTTGGAAAAAAATGAATGGATGATGGACCGCTTTATTACTGTGGGTCATTATGCATTAATCAACTACGAAGATGTTAACCCGAAACCTGATCAACTTTCAGATAGTATTGAATGGTACGACATTGATAACGTACCTAAATTAATGATGGATCATAACGAGATTGTAGACAAAGCTCTTGAAGTACTTCGCAATAACATTAGTGAGAAGATAATAGGTATGAATCTTCTACCTCCGAAATTTACCATGAAACAGTTACAACAAGTGTTCGAGGCTATTTTAGACCAAACACTAAGGCGCACTAGTTTTCAACGTAAAATGTTGTCTCTAGATATATTACAACGACATGAAAAGCTTTTTGAGGGTAAAGCCCATAAAGCTCCGTACCTATACAGTTTTAAATAAAATTACATACTTAAACTAACAACAACAATGAACAAATCAACACTTAACAACTTTTTAAAATGTACCGTTCTCGCTGCTTTTATGTTCGGCACATTAACAACCTACGCTCAAAAGAAATTTGGCGGTCTTGCACTTTACACTGTTAGAGACGATATGGGTACCGATGCGAAAGCAACTTTACAAGCCGTATCTGATGCAGGTTATAAAAATATTGAAGCTGCTGGGTACGAAGACGGCAAGTATTATGGTATGACTCCGGCAGATTTTAAAGACTTATTAAAATCTCTAAAATTAAAGCCGATTAGCACACACCAAAGCGCAGTAACTGTTGACAATGCCGATAAGATGATGGCTGATGCAAAGTCTGCAGGCTTCAAATATTTTGTAGTTCCGATTCCGCCAATGGGTATGTTCACCTTCAACCAAGAAGACAGAACAATGGGCATGACGGGTACTGTAGAAGATTTAGCTAAAATTCTAACCACGCTTGGTGAGAAAGCTAACAAAGCTGGATTGAAGTTATTATACCACAATCACGATTTTGAATTCAAAAAAAATGCTGACGGTATTGTGCCGATAGATTACTTGTTAGAAAATGTAGATCCTAAATTATTAAACTTTCAGATGGATTTATTTTGGGTAACCAAAGCAGGTGCCAACCCTATCGCCTATTTCAACAAATACCCAGGTCGATTTAAAATCTGGCATGTAAAAGATATGGATGAGCAAGGTAGATTTGCCCCAGTAGGTAAAGGATCAATTGGCTTTCAAAACATTCTAGCTAATAAAGAGCTTTCAGGCATGAAGTATTACATGGTTGAACAGGATATGACTTTCGACGGATTAAAACCATTAGATGCTATTAAAATTAGTCACGACGGACTAAAAGAAATAGGATTCAAATAATTACTAATACCAAACAACGGAGATAGCCCCGAAGAGATTTTTCTCTTTGGGGTTTTCTTTTTTAGTCCCTTTCTCATTAAACCTTTCATCCCAAACACTGTCTTAGTCACTTATAAAAATATGTACCTATTTTTGCGCAAGCAAAACCAAATTTAAAAAGTGACCACATGAAAATGACTACAAGTTTACGCATGAGAATTATTCACCGCTACCTAGGCTTCTTTTTAGCCGGTATTATGGCGATGTATTCTATTAGCGGCATCATTATGGTATTTAGAAATACAGATTTTCTAAAAAGTGAAAAAATCATAGAAAAACAACTCAAACCAAATTTAAAAGCCGCTGAACTTAGTGGAGCATTGAAAATTAAAGGGGGAGTAAAACCCGAAAAGACAGAAGGTGATGTTGTTTACTTTAAACAAGGCGAGTACAATACTGTAACCGGTATGGCTACCATAAAAAAGATGGAACTCCCTTTTGTCTTAGATAAAATGGAGCACCTGCACAAAGCAACAACAGATAGTCCCGTGTATTGGCTAAACATCTTTTTCGGACTCTCGCTACTCTTTTTCGTAGTGTCTTCTTTTTGGATGTTCATGCCTAAAACCACCATTTTTAAAAAAGGTCTCTATTTCTCACTTGGTGGTATCGTACTAACTATTATTTTGCTTTTCGTGTAATTATATTAAGATAAATTGATATCGAATCCGCTTTGAAGACATTTCTTTAAAGCGGATTTTGTTTTTGATAAACACTGTAACCATTAAAAACCCACCCCTAGCCCCTCCCGAGAGGGGAACGGATACTGACTAGAAATGAATTTTCTAGATTAATCAGACGAGGTAACTATTATGAAAACAAAACTCACAACAAACAACTAACCCGCAAACAAAACGAAATACTCCCCTCTCGGGAAGGGACCAAAGGGGTGGGTTCTCGAGTGCACTATGCAGAAATTAAAAACGCCACTCTCACTATATCTTCTTGAAACTAGTACAAGTTTTACAAATTCCAACTCACAAACAACCCACCCCTAGCCCCTCCCGAGAGGGGAACAGATTCTGACTAGTATTAAACTTTTGGGATAAAATAGATATAGTGACTCTTCTAGAAACTAAACTCCCAACAACTAACAAAACCCTCAACAAAAAGCGTAAACCCTCCCCTCTCGAGAGGGGACCAAAGGGGTGGGTTCTCAGGTGCACTATGCCAAATCTAAAAATACCACCATCACTATATCTTCTTGAAACTAGTACTGGCATTGCAATTTCTAACTCACAAACGACCCACCCCTAGCCCCTCCCTAGAGGGGGACGGATTGTGACTTGAAATAAACTTTTGAGATAAAATAGACGAGGTAACTTTTATTAAAACAAAAACCACAACAGCTAAAAAACTCGCAATCAAAAACGAAATCCTCCCCTCTCGGGAGGGGACCAAAGGGATGGGTACCGCGATAATATTACGCTACTTCTTCAATAAAAACAGCAACGTAAACAACTTATTTTCACTACTTTCATGTAAAATAATCTAACTCAAATAAAGACCATCAAAACCAAACAATTTCAAATGAAAAATCTATTACTACTTCTACTACTATTAACCACTACAACTTCCATTCATGCCCAATCTAAACTGATCAAAGCAGATTCGTACTTAGATGTCAGAACCGGTAAATTAATCTCTCCAGCTAATCTTCTTGTTGAAAACGGAATCATAAAATCTATTAATCCGAAGGCATTACCTGAAGGCACTGAAACTGTTGACCTTACAGGCAAGATATTACTACCCGGACTCATGGATATGCACGTTCATTTAGATGGTGATTTTAAAGGTAATTGGGATTATGTTTATAAAGAAAGTGCAAGCCAAGGTACTATTAGAGCTGTAGTTAATGCCGAAAAAACATTAATGGCTGGTTTTACTACTATTAGAAGTATTGGTCAATTACACATTACACCCGAGCTTATCGATGTTGCCGTTTCTGAGGCTTCTGACAAAGGCATGATTGCCGCACCTAGAATTATTCCATCAGGACATATGATTTCTATTAGTGGCGGTCACGGAGATATTTCTTTAGGATTAGCTGAAGGATTAGTTACTGTCGGTCCTAATGACGGAATTATAAACGGAAAATACGATGCTATTGAAGCGGTAAGATACCAAATAAAGCACGGCGCTAAATTCATTAAAATGCATGCTACTGCTGGTGTTCTTTCTATGGAAGATGCCATTGGCGCACAACAATTAAGCAATGAAGAAATGAAAACCATTGTTGATGAAGCTGCTAGACACCATATAAAAGTAGCTGCCCATGCACATGGCACCGAAGGTATTAAAGAAGCCATTAGAGCCGGTGTGTATTCTATTGAACATGGTTCTATAATAGACGACCAGAGCATACAATTAATGAAAGAAAAGGGAGTGTACTTAGTACCTACCAGAGGGCTCGCTACTATAATTGAACCTATGATAGACAAAATGGATCCTGTTATGGCTGGCAAAGCAAACTATGTAATGCCTATTGCCAAACAAAACCTAACGAAAGCTATTAAAGCAGGCGTCAAAATTGCTTTTGGTACAGATACCCCAATAATACCTCACGGAAAAAATGCCATTGAATTTGCAGCATTGATGGAATGTGGTATGAGCGCCAAAGAAGCTATAAAAACTGCTACTACCAATAGTGCAGAAATGCTCGGACTTACCGATCGAGGAGAACTAAAAGCAGGACTACTAGCTGATATTATTGCTGTAGACACAAACCCAATTAATGATATATCCACTTTAGAAGATGTAAAGTTTGTTATGAAAAACGGAGTCATTTATAAGAATGAAAAGTAAAAATAACGTTGCAGCAAAATAGCCAATCAGTAAAAAAACGAACATCATGAAATCATCACAACACATTTTAATTAGAACACTTCTTTTAGGCATTTTCGTAATATTATTTTCAGGCACTGTAACATATGGCCAAACGAAATCCGAACAGATAGATGAGCTTCTAAAAGAGTATCTAGCCTATACTAAATTCAATGGCTCTGCTCTAGTTGCCAAAGATGGCAAGGTCATTTTTAAAAAGGGATACGGTATGGCGAATATGGAATGGGATATCCCCAACAGCCCCAACACCAAACATCGCCTAGGCTCTGTTACCAAGCAATTTACTGCCATGCTTATTCTACAATTGGCAGCCGAAGGAAAACTAGACTTACAAGCGCCTATAACCACATACTTGCCAGAGTATTCAAAAGAAAATGGAGACAAAATCACCTCCCACCATTTATTAACTCATACTTCTGGAATACCCAACTACACGGCATTTCCTGATTTCTTCAAAAATGTAAGCAGAAACCCATATACTCCTGAAGAGTTTACGGAAACATTTCAAGACATGGAGCTGGAATTTATGCCTGGTGAAATGTTTAATTATAGTAATTCCGGTTATTTTTTATTAGGAGTGCTTATTGAAAAACTATCCGGTAAAACGTATGAAGAAATGCTAGACGAGAAGATATTTTCTCCAATAGGAATGAAGGAATCCGGATTCGATCATTATTCCGACATCCTAAAAAATAGAGCAACAGGTTATGAAAATAGTGGAAACGGATTTATTAATTCCCCTTACCTAGATATGTCTATTCCGTATGCTGCAGGATCGATATACTCCACCGTAGAAGATTTATATCTGTGGGATCAAGCATTATATACCAACAAATTATTATCTCAAAAATATATGGATATGTATTTTAAACCACACATACCTGCATTTGGCAGTTTTCACTATGCCTACGGATGGATGGTAGGTAACGAAGCTCTAGGTAACACAACCGATAGCATTGCGGTAATTACCCATGGTGGTGGTATTAACGGATTCAACACACAAATTTCAAGGCAGCTTTCAGACAAGTCATTGATTGTACTTTTAAATAATACAGGCGGCGCTCCGTTAGGTAAAATCACCCAATCAATACTTGGTATTATAAATGATAAAAGTTATGACCTTCCAAAAACTCCATTGGCATCTAAACTTTTAGAGGTTATAGAAACGAAAGGTATTGATGCAGGGGTTGCGTATTTTAAAAAGAATAAGGACAACAATGATTTCGATGTTAATGAAAATGAGATGAACCAAACAGGATATCAACTATTGGGATCTGACAAAACCAAAGAAGCTATTCAAGTATTTAAACTGATCGTAGAAACGTATCCAAAATCACCTAATGCATATGATAGTTATGCCGAAGCATTAATGATATCAGGTGATAACGAAGGTGCTATTGAGAATTACACTAAAACTGTAGAAATGAATCCTGGTAATCAAAATGCAATAGATATGCTTACAAAATTAGGTGTAGATACCAGTAACTTAACAAAAGAGTTCGAAGTACCAGAAGCCCTATTAGAAAGCTACATAGGTGTCTATGAATTAATGCCCACTTTTAAAATTACGATTACCAAAGAAGGTAATCAATTAAAAGCACAAGCAACAGGGCAGCCAATGTTGGATATTCTTGCCAAATCGAACGATACTTTTTACTTAAAAGAAGTTGCTGCTCAAATTCAATTCATAAAAGATAATAATGGAAATATCGAAAGCTTGACCCTATTTCAAAACGGACAAGAATTAAACGGTAAGAAGGTGGAGTAATATTAGATTATTTCTCCCAACCAATTACCCACCCCTAGCCCCTCCCAAGAGGGGAACAGTTTCTGACTTGTATTAAACTTTTTAGATAAAACAGACGAGGTAATTCTTATTAAAAATCAAAAACCAACAACCTAAAATTTCGCAAACAAAAACGAAATCCTCCCCTCTTGGGAGGGGACCAAAGGGGTGGGTTCTCGAGTGCACTATACTGAAATTAAAAACACCACCCTCACCAAATTCTTCAACCGGAATGTACATTCAACATTCTAACATACAAACAACCCACCCCTAGCCCCTCCCAAGAGGGGAACAGATACTGACTATAAATCAATTTTCTAGATTAATCAGACAAGTTAACTCTTATGGAAACGAAACTCACAACACCACCTAAACTCGCAATCATAAACGAAATCCTCCCCTCTTGGGAGGGGACCAAAGGGGTGGGTTCTCAGGTGCACTATGCAGAAATTAAAAACGCCACTTTTACCAAATTCTTAAATTGGAACATACACTCAACATTCTAACTAATAAACAACCCACCCCAAACCCCTCACGAGAGGGGAACATAAAGTGACTATGATTAAACTTTTTGGATAAAACAGACGAGGTAGTTCTTGTAGAAACGAAACTCACAACAAACAACTAACCCGCGAACAAAACGAAATCCTCCCCTCTTGGGAGGGGATAAAGGGGTGGGTGTCGAGATGATGAAAATTGCAACAAACTAACAATCAAGCTACCCACTCCTAGCTAGAACCTAACAGAAATAGAGTCTGCCTTTAATTAAACTCTAGTATCTTGCAGCAACAAACTAAAACTATGAAACTAAACTTATTGTCTTGTGATGCTCAACGACCAGACAGAAGAGCGATAACAAAATGTATAGCAGAATTATCGTCAAACGTTAGCGATTCGCTTGCTAATGAACTTACAGATATACTTTTAGAAGGTGATGCAGTAGATATTGAAGTAAGCGATAAAAATTCTGGATCAGCTTTAAGAGCTTTGAGAAAGTTAAGTATTGACTATGAAATTATAGAATAAAGAACCCACCCCTAGCCCCTCCCGAGAGGGGAACAGATAGTGACTGTGATTAAAATATATTCAATACCAAATTATTCTTATGAAAATAGAAGTTTCGACTAACTCTAATTTCGCAATCAAAAGCGTACATCTACCCACTTGGGAAGGGATAAAAGGGTGGATTCTACGATGAGAAAAATTATACCATACCACCCATATTTAGTAGACCTAGCTAAAAACTTAAGGAATAACATGACCCTTGGTGAAATTGCGCTTTGGCGAGAAATTAAAAGCAAAAAACTAGGACATAAGTTTAGTAGACAAATACCCATTGACCAATATATAGTTGATTTTTATTGCAAAGACCTCCAACTCGCCATAGAAGTAGATGGCAGTATTCACTTTGAAGAAGGGCATGAAGAAAAAGATAAGCGAAGGCAATCTAAATTAGAGTCATTAGGAGTAATAATGATTAGATTTTCTGATACTGATGTAAAAGATAATCTGACTTTTGTTTTAGAGGAAATTAAAGTAGAAATTAAGAAACTAGAACAATCAAATACCCACCCCTAGCCCCTCCCAAGAGGGGAATAGATTGTGACTTTTTTTAAACTTTTTAGATAAAACAGACGAAATAACTCTTGTAAAAACAAATCTCCCAAGCAGTAACAAACCCACAACCAAAAACGTATTCCTCCCCTTTTGGGAGGGGATTGAGGGGTGGGTGCTACGGTGTACTATGCTGAAATTAAAAACGCAACTCTCACCAAATTCTTCAACTGGAACATGCATTCAACATTCTAACTTACAAACTACCCACCCCTAGCCCCTCCCGAGAGGGGAATAGATTGTGACTTTTTTTAAACTTTTTAGATAAAACAGACGAAGCAACTATTCTAAAAACCAAACTCCCAACAACCCACAACCAAAACGAAAACCTATACTCTTATGAAAGGAATGGATTCTTTTGAGCTTTTCCAATTCAATTTGTATTTCTTAAATTAGTTGCAAACCAATAAACCAGCTATGAAACTATTTGCCATTACTACTATTTTACTATTTTCTTTCCTTTTTACATCTGCCCAAAACACCTTTGACAACTATATAAAAGAAGGAATACAATACCACGATAATGGAGAATATGATAATGCCATTACTGCCTACACTAAAGCACTTGAAATAGATCCAGTATCTACTATTGCCCATTACGAAATGTCGTTGAGCTACTTTTCTAAAGGAGATTATGAAGAAGCGGTTAAATACTCAGATTTCGTTCTAAAGCAAAAGGAAGACCACATGTTAGAAGCCACTCTCACAAAAGGCTCATCCTTAGACATGCTAGGTAAAACAAAAGAATCCATTAAACTTTTTGAAAAAGCAATAAAACAAAAACAAAGTCATTATCTACTTCATTTTAACTTAGGTATAAATTACTACAAGCAAAATGCCCTAGACAAAGCAGAAGAACATTTGATAAAGGCAATTGAATTAAATCCCAATCATTCAAGTAGCCATTTAATACTCTCTTATATTCATAATCAAAAAGGGAATAAAGTTCAAACTTTATTGGCATCTCACTACTTTCTATTCTTAGAACCGAATAGTGAAAGGTCTAAAGAAGCATTTAAGAATTTGCAAAATAATTTTAGTGGTAATGTTACTAAAGACTCTAAAAAACCTAACACTATTAATATTCTGTTGGATATGAATAATGACAAACAATTTGGTGCTGCAGAATTAATGATTTCTATGTTAGAAGCTTCAAAATCAATTGAAGAAAATAAAGACAAGACAGATGAAGAAATGTTCAAAGAAAATACCGAGTCATTCTTTAAAATATTAGGAGAACTCAAGGAGGATAGTAATAAAAATATTTGGTGGACATTCTATGTGCCTTTCTTTTACGATTTAGCAAAAAGCGACCATTTAGAAACCTATTGCCAATACATTAGTCAAATTAAAAATCAGGAATCTTTAAAATGG
Organism: Maribacter sp. BPC-D8; assembly: GCF_035207705.1. Classification (NCBI taxonomy): domain Bacteria; kingdom Pseudomonadati; phylum Bacteroidota; class Flavobacteriia; order Flavobacteriales; family Flavobacteriaceae; genus Maribacter; species Maribacter sp. BPC-D8. The sequence goes on along the minus strand of NZ_CP128187.1, from coordinate 4,344,825 downwards.
CTTGCAGTAAACGAAAACAAATTAAGAGAGTTTGACGCCTGGCTTAGAAGAGATTAAATAAACAAAATAATTTTTAAAGTTTTATTGGCTAAGCCCAATATAACCCTATGAAATTACTACAAACGAAGGATGGTCATATTTCTTTAATATTTTAAATCATTAGTTTCATTAAATATTACGTAGTTAAATTGATGATCTCCCTAGCTAATCTGCTTTAATTAGGCTAAATTTTATATCTCAAACTTGATATGAAAATTTTGCATTATGAATACACTGTTAAAGTTACGTTACGACTATCTTACTTTGCCATTCTTATGCATTCTATTGACAACATTCGCTTTCGCCCAAAACAGCGAACCCAATACCACACCATCTTTATTACTTGGTCAAGGAGATCAACTGCCACGAATAAAAAAAGAACTTGCAGCGGGTAATACTGATTTGGTGGCAGCTTTGAAAAAAATCGTTACAGATGCCGATGCCGCACTTGAGCAACCGATTGTCAACGTGGTAGCAGAAGGTGCCTTGCCACCGAGCAGCGATGCGCACGATTACTTTAGCTATAGCCCCTATTGGTGGCCAGATGCTGAAAATCCAAATGGTCCTTACATTTGGCGTGACGGAGTTACAAACCCTGATCGCCGCACCTCTGATGTCTCTAGGCTAGAAGCCATGAACAAGGCAGTAACTTCTCTTGTGCCTGCTTGGTATTTCACTGGCGATGAACGGTACGCAGAACGTGCAGTGCAGCAAATTCGTGCTTGGTATCTAAATCCTGAAACTAAGATGAACCCTAATTTCCGCTATGGTCAAAAACGCCGTGGTCACGACTATAATAGTAGTGGTGGTATTCTAGAATCTAATCGTATGGATTGGGTTGTAGATTGTGCTATTCTGCTTGAGGACTTTTCTGGTTGGACTGATAAAGACAAAACCGACCTGCGTAATTGGTTTGGTGAATTATCTACCTGGATGGTGAAAAGTCCCGAAGGTATCGAAGAAGCTATGCAACCTAACAACCACGGTGCTTGGTATAATCAGCATCTTATTCTCTTTTCTCTCTATGGTGAAAAACCTGAGATTGCACGAACTTATCTTGAGCTTATGCCTGCACGTATTTTTGGACAGGTATTCATCGATGGACGCCAACCCCAAGAACTTATTCGCACTAATGCATTGAGCTATAGTATTTACGGTGCACGTGCGCTAGTAGGTGTTGCCCGACTTGGTCGTCATCTCGATATTGACCTATTTGCCTATCGCAGTACCGAGGGTCGTAGTATTCGACTTGCTATTGATTATATCACTCCTTTTATTCTCGGTAAAAAAGAGTGGCCAGGAGATCAAGTTCGACCTTTAAGTTCTAGTAGGGCTAACGAGTTATACTGGAATGCCGCACTTGGATTTGATGAACATGAATTTGCCGATATTCTAAATAAACTTCCAGGAAACGCCCTGCCATCACCCATTGTGCAGTTACTTGACCCATTGCCTAAAGGCTGGTAAGTGAAGTAGTAGAAAGGGATTTCGTATTTTTAATTGAAGTAACTTCGATATTCATTCATCAATCAAAAAAAATCATCATGAAAAATCTCATTGTCATCACATTACTTCTATTAACTTCCTCTCCGCTTATAGCCCAACAAAACGAATTCATTGACGACTCCATAGAACGCTTAGAAAACTCCCGCAAATATTTATTACTGGTAGCTGATATGATGCCGGAAGAAAAGTATGATTATAAAGCGACGGAAGAGTCCTTGAGTTTTTCAGAAAATTTAATGCATATTGGTTTTGCACTTGACTGGCACAGTCAGTCTCTTATAGGCAACCGAGAAGCACGTGTGTACCAAACCGACACCATTTTTAAACCTGCCAACAAAACAAAAGAAGAAATGATGGCTCGTATAGACCAAACGTTTACCGAAGCCATTGCCCTTTTACAAGATGTTGTACCCGCAGAATTAAATATAGAGCTTGACTATTTTGGATCTACTAGAAGTAAGCGCCAAATTTATATGCTATTGGCAGACCATATTACGCACCACAGGGCACAAATGCTAGTATCTATGCGATTAAACGGATTGGTGCCGCCTAGGTATGTGTTGTATCAATAAATACGAGACATAGCAATACATTAAACCGCTTCACAGAAAAAAAAATCTTACACATGTCAATAACATCTACCCAACAACTGTTTTCTGATATTGCCAAAAGAATAAATAGTGACTATTACTACTTTGTAATTCTGGCTACCAATAACGCATTTACATCTGCCTTATATACCGTAGAAAACAACACTATAAATTACGCTAATAAGACTGTTGAATTGTTCAAAGAATTTTCTGATCGCATTCAGCAAGATCTAACTGGAACGGGAGTAACCATAATCTACCAAGAAAACTCATCTTCTTTTAGTATTAAATCTATACCCAAATACAATCCCGAACTTTTTGATAGTGATTTATTTGAACTTCTAATATTTCAAGAATTTGGTATTAAACCCGCTACTGAAGAACGCATTACTACTCTAGAAAGCTCCATCAAAAAAGAAAAGATTAAAAATACGTTAGTCTATGCCTGTTATATGAACGACACCGCTAACATTTTAGAAATAGCGAAAACTGCAAAGAAATCTCAATTAAACAAAGTACTTGAATATACTGGCACTCCGCTTGCATTTTGTACTGAGAACAATAACCTTGAAGGTTTTATTGCTGTTGCCGAAAAAGGGGCTGATATCAATAAAAAATCGCTAGGTTCTTCTCCGCTTCAAATTGCATTTAAACATTCGCCCGATATCGTTACCTATATCTACGAACACCATAAGGAAGCTTTTGATAAAGAGTTTGACAAAAAAGGTTTTTATCTCGCCGCCGATTGTACCAACCGAGAAACACTAGATTTTTTATTACGTATAGGCGGAGACCTCAACACATACGATGCATCGTTTCCGCACTTGCATAATTTTACAGACAGAAACAACCTGGTAGGCATAACCTTTTGTCTAGACAATAATGTTGACATTAACCTAAAAGACAAGCAGAAACGAACAGCTTTGAATAAAGCTATTACGAGAAATCATACAGCAGCAATTGAACTACTTAAAAGCAAAGGTGGAACGGAATAGCCTATGCTACTCCTCTTGCTCTTGCTTTTTCTTATCGTTCTTCATTAAATTCAGCACTATAAGTACAAGTCCTAAACATACGGCTGCAAAAATGGCAATAAGAATTACGCCATAGCTCCAATTAACAAGGGGTATCATCTGTGATATCATAGGTCGGTTATTTTAGAGCAACAAAAATATAATGAAGTTGCAAGGCATCATATGACAATTGTCAGTAAATCAAAATACTACGCTTGTTTCAAATTTTCATTTCATAAGAGTTCCTCCAAATATTGTAAGCTTGGTACGGGTTCTGTATTTTTATAGTTGAATTTGGTATGTTATAAATGATGGTAGATAAAATTAAGTGTCCCAATTGCGCGCATGAGTTTGATGTTGAAGAGGCGTTATCTGGTAAAATGCAGGCGCATTTTAAGGCTGAGTATGAGCGTAAAGTAGCGGAGCAGGCAGAAATTTTCAATAAAGAGCGTAATAAACTGGCTCTAGAAGTTGAAGAGTTCGAGAAGAAAAAGGAGAAGGAGAACGAGCTTTTTAAAGAAAAGCTAGCACAACGCCTTGCTAAAGAATCTGAAAAAATACAACTGCAAACCAACGAATCTTTTGAGCAGAAGTTAAAAGCCCTACAAGAAGAGAACGAGAAAAAGAAAGAGGAAAACAGGGCATTGCGTTCGCAAGAAATAGATTTGCTTAAACGTGAGAACGAGCTTAAAGAAAAAGCGGAGGATCTAAAGCTGAACGTGCAAAAAGAATTGCTAGAAAAGCAGACCGAAATAGAGGAAAAAGCCAAGGCCAAAGAGCGGGAATCTATGGCGATGAAAGAGAAGGAATATCAAAAGCAACTTGAAGATCAAAAGAAGCTTATTGATGAAATGAAGCGCAAGGCAGAGCAAGGTTCTATGCAAATGCAGGGAGAGGTACAAGAATTAGCCTTAGAAGAACTTTTACGTGCTACATACCCTTTTGATGATATAGATGAGGTGGGCAAAGGCGTACGTGGTGCAGATTGCGTGCAAACGGTTATAAATTCGTTACAGCAAACCTGTGGTTCTATCGTTTATGAGAGTAAGCGTACCAAAAACTTCTCTAACGACTGGATCAATAAATTAAAGCAGGATCAGATTAACTGCAAAGCTGATATTGCGGTGATTGTAACCGAAACTTTTCCGCCAGACATGGATCGTTTTGGGGAGAAAAATGGCGTGTGGATCTGCGGATTCAACGAGGTTAAAAGTGTATCACTTGTACTGCGTGAGCTGCTACTAAAAACCCAATCTATTAAATCTTCCGATGAGAACAAAGGCGATAAGATGGAGCTGCTCTATTCTTACCTTACCAGTAACGAGTTTGTACAGAACATTAATAGAATTATAGAGAACTACGATTCTATGATCAAGCAACTGAACTACGAGAAGAAAGCGGCGTTCAAGAATTTTGCGGTTCGTGAGAAACAAATTTGGGGCGTTCAAGAAAATATCAATGTACTCTTCGGTTCTATTAAAGGGATTGCGGGTAATGCATTATCTACAAGTACCATTTTAGAATTACCGGATGCTGAGATAGATGATTAGAGGCTAAGTTTGTTAGTGAGATAGTTTGCTTTTGAATTAGTGGTTTTGCGCTGCGGGCTTTTTATTTTGCGTGATGCGTTTGGCGCATTGTGAAATACACGTTACCCTAAGTGCTCCTTGTTTTTGAATTTAGCTGAGCGATCATTTTTTCGACTTTGAATGATATCCAAATTAGGTAAATACATCCTGCGGCACTGTAAATATTACTACTTGAAGCGTCTTTAAAATAAAAAACATTTAAAATAGTGGCAACCAAGCCTAAAACGCCAATAGTAAGTAAAAAATATTTTAAGAATTTCATAGTATATGATTTAATGTGTTTTTGCTAATGCCGTTCCAAATGTCTCGCCCAACTCAAAAAATTACCCGAACGGTAATAAGTTCATGATCAATAACATAACCATGTACCAATAATATGAAGTCTTTAATTTTTTCATCATAATGGGAATTATATATAGCAACTACTAATTGGTAGCTTATTGAACATATTTGTTACAGCATACGTTGAAATAAATTTTCAATCCCTCTAAAAACCTATATTAGCACATTACACAATTACGACTCAAGTTCACGAAAGCATAACACATGGATATTTTAGATTGGATACAAGATTGGTTTAAGGATAATTGTGATGGTGATTGGGAAAGTAGTGATGCTATTCAAATTAACACATTAGATAGACCGGGATGGGAAGTGGAAATTGATATCTCAAACACTTCAATAGCTAGTATGGAGCTCGATTGGATACTTAATGAAACCAGTAAACAAGATTGGTACGGGGTTAAAATTGCGGAACAAAAATTTACTGCCGCTGGTGACCCCGATAAACTGAAATTTTTATTGAACCTTTTTAAAGAGATGATTGATAAGATAGAAAACCAGTAGCGCGGGTTTCTTTTCTAGTAACGCTTGATCAAGAGCCTACCCAACTTTTAAAGTCCGATGCTTTTGCCTTGCTCACTACTATACGCTCGCTACACACAGGGTGAACATCTACCAACAACTTACTATTAAAATGGAACTTAATGGCGGTTATAGCTTCTCTACGTACTATAAATTGCCTGTTTGCCCTATAGAACACTTCGGGGTCCAAAGCCTCTTCTATATCTTCTAATTTGATATCGAGCACATACGAACGTTCTTGTACCGTTACCGCCTTTACAAGACCGGTATCTATAAAGAAATACGCAATATCAGCTGTTTTTACCGGTAACAATTGGTCGCCCAGCCCTACTAAGAATGTTTGTTTAAAATTTGTGGGCTTGTGCTGTATGAGCTGCATTAAACTTTGCATTTGTTGCTCATCGATACCCTTTTGCTGATTCTGGGCTTCGAAACGATCTAAAGCATCTGACAGTTCTTCTTGATCGATTGGCTTCAATAAATAATCGATACTATTTACCTTAAATGCCTTTAATGCATATTGATCATAAGCTGTAGTAAATATGATGGGAATGTTGATTTCTACCTGATCGAAAATCTCGAACGAAATGCCATCTGCCAAATGAATATCCATAAATACCAAAACACCTTCATGTGGCTTTGAAAAATACGCCACGGTCGCCTTGACGGTATCTAAAACGGCTACAACCTCAATATCAGGGTTAATTTTCGTTAGCAGATATGCTAGGTTATCGCTTGCAGCAAGCTCATCTTCTACTAGTATTACTTTCATACCGGTTGCTTTAAAGGTAATTCTACTTTAAAAATATCATTTTCGGTACTTACCAGTACTTCTTTTTTCAATAAAAGAGAATACCGCTTCTTCAAATTATAGAGTCCCGTGCCCATACCCTCTGCCAAGGTACTACGGTTACGAATGGGGTTTTCTACCACTAATGATTCTCCGTTAGAATATACTTTTACGGTCAATGGGTTGGTCGATGAAATTTCGTTATGTTTCACCGAATTTTCTACCAGAGACTGCAATGCCAATGGCGGAATTTTCATATCCATAAATTCTTCATCGATATTTACGTCTATCTCTATACGATCTCTATATCGGGTTTTCATCAAGAAGGTATAACAGTCTAAAAATTTCAACTCTTCTTTTGTTGACACCAAGTTAGTTTCGCCACTTTGCAAAATATAGCGATACATATACGATAGCTTATTTACGAATTTGGTGGCATTATCATTATCTCTAATTAAGGACGATAAAGAATTTAGCGAATTGAACAAAAAGTGAGGATCGATCTGGTTTTTTAAAGCTGCCAATTCATTCTCTAAATTCTGCTGTTTTAACTGCTCGTTCTCAATTCTACTCTCTTGCTTATCTGTACTTACACGAAGTAACCTAGCAATAAAAAATAGTACAATAGATAGGTTGATAAAAGTAAAGTTGATCCAGCTCTCTTGATTCGGTTTTAAATCCCTACCGTTTATTAATGGATAAAATGCCTTTATCACTTTTATAACAGCAAAAAGCAACACCACATTAATGATCAGTATTACAATCCATTTAAGAATAGGAGACCATTTAAGCCCATCATAATCTATATTGGCATTCAACTGAATGACCAACCAAGAGAAGCAATAAAAAAATAGGTAACGGTATAGAAAATCTGTTACCCAAGACATAGAGAAGTCTAAATTCCCCTCCATAATACCATTATATAAATAAATGGTTTTAGGTAATGATACAAGAATACCCAACAATAGCGCTGTTTTTATTACCTCGCCCTGTTTTACTTTTGTTAATGCCATGTAACTTCTTTTCTAATGGTATTTCTCAAATATACCGTAATAAACGTTTGTAACCCTAGTACACGAAAAGTTGGTCTTTACCTAAGTAAAGACCAACTTAATTTAAACAATACTACCTTTTTAAAGTGCATAGGCATTGAACTCATTTGGCAAATATGCCGCTGTATCAAAACCTAGTTCTACTATTTCTTCGTTTTCAAAAATCTCAAAATCTTCCGTTGTTAATTCCGCACCTGCATAGGCATCAAAATCTAACGGTAAATATTCAAAGGCATCGAAACCTAAGTTGATTTCTTCATTGATTTCTACCACTTCAATCTCACTGGCGTTTAATTCGTCCATCTTTAAAGATGCTTCTAGTTGTGCTTCTAAATCGATAACACAATCATCGAAAATCGCGGTGATTTCAGCCTTTTCGGTTTCTTTATTTTTTTCTATTCCTTTAAATGACATAAAGGTGACGGCCACGATGACCACTGCAGATAAAATTTTAATGTTTTTCATTATGTATGTTTTTAAGTTTTTAGAATTGTTTTTTTCTATGGTACAAAGGTATTGCGTAATATGACTAACGGATGGTATTACTAACCCAACCGTCTATAATGCCATTTAAAACAACCTTAGACTATTATGAAGTTTTTTTGTTGGATTTTAATAGGATGAAAAGTGGAAATATATTAGAATAAACAAAAAGCTACACACAGTAAATCAGACACATACAAACTGATTTTACCCTATTCAAAACTCGGATGCATTTTACTTTGTAAACCAATCGCGCACCGTTTCTTCTGCCAATTTATTATTGGGTGTAAAAGCACTGTTATGCTCGCCACGGTATTCGATGTAGCTAGGGAATTTCCACCACAGTATACCTTGGCACCAAGGTTCGTCTTGTATGCCTTCAAAAATGATTTCGTAAGATCTGCGCTGTGCTTCTTCGTTAATGGTATCGTCTGCCTCTGCATGCGGATTCTTCCATGGGATGTCAACACTTCTAAACCCTATTTCGGTAAATACGATGGGTTTTTTAAAGCGATCATAAACCTTTTTAATCTTTGTCTTTACCGTATCGAACTGCAGACTTAATTCTTCATTAGTAGGATCGTCTTTTTTACTCAATGGGTAATAAGAGTTTAAACCAATGAAGTCTAAATCGTCCCAAAATTCAATTTTCTCAAATTCGGCTCCCCAATTCGCAGCATAGGTCAATTGCCCAGAATATAATGCCCGCGTTTTCTTGATCATCGCACGCCATGCATCGGGTTGTGACAAGGTTGCTTTGGTAAACTCAACACCTATGCATAAGGCATCCATCTCATGAATTTCTGCTAAGAAGGCATAGTGGCGAATCCACCGGTAATAATAATCATGAAATTTGTCCCATTGTGCATCGGTAGGCATATCTATGCCACCTGGCCAGCTACCGCCCACATATATTTGAGGTTTCAACAAGGTATACATGCCCATATCGCTCGCCATCGCTACTGCGTGTACCACGGCGTCATCATTTTCACTACCCGCATTATTACTAAAATGAAGTGGCGTCGGTGTATTTATATCGTTGATTCCAGTATAAGGTACAATCGCCATGGCATTACTGCCCATGTTCTTTTGCTTCAATAAAGATTCTGTTGCTTTTTGAGAACCATAGCCGTTGTAAATGCTATAGCCTTCATGTGCAAAATTGAAACCTTTTAGGTAGGGTAATTTTTTCTTTTCCGTTTTTTTCTTCGGATGTGCTTTCGGCAAGCCTTTTAAATAATTCTGCCACTTTACCTCTAGACTTTTTATTTCTCGTTCAGAGATTGATGCTTTTTTGTATCGCTTTAAGTATGCATCTTTTCCCCATGTTGTAATTAAAAAATCGGTAAATGCGCCTGCCATACAATCTCTTATAAGTGAAGATTCCATCTCCATAAAAGAATTATCTAAGAGTTCGGTCACTGTAAACGTATTCTCAGATTCTACCAACCGTGCCGACCAATATTGGTAGCCTTTCATTTGCCAGGTTTCTGTAAAATAAATAGGCAGTCCTAATGTGATGATATTCTTATCACTCTTACCAATAAGGTTGTGCAGTAACAAGGCATTATCTCTACCAATGTTATTATTGGCATAGATTTTATTGACAATAGTATGTACCGAATTTGTAACCGTATCGAAAGTGGAGTGATCGGTATTGCCCGTCATCAAACCTTTTTCTTCTGTACAGGTGTAAAAGTTATATGTGATTTTTGGTACATTATTACCACCTACAAAATTGACAATAGTAGCTTTTGATGCCGAAATCTTTGCTTGCCAACTAGCAACATCTGCTAATTCAATAGCTTTTTGGTGGTCTATAAATTTAAATTCATCGGTATCTAATAGAACTCTGGTACCTGTCGCAAAATTGAAAAATGTAGAACCTTCAATTCCCCAACTGGTATTGAAATCGCCCATAACCAATCGCTCTTTATTCTCATACACCTCGTATTCTAAATTCTGACGGTAAAACGACTGACCTCGATCAGCTACTTTTTCTGCAAATAATGAAAATACTTCTTGTGCATCTGTACCGGTTAAAAAACTAAAAGGAATTTTAGGATCTGTAGGACTGGGATAGAAACTTACCCCAAGAATAGAGTTGTTATTAGGTACTTCCTTTGATCCTATTTTAATTTGTGAATGAGATACCTGAAAAGGAGTATCGCCCATGTATTTTTTAATCAGGGGATTCTCATCTACGGCACCTACCAAAAAAACAATTTTATTATTCAATGATTCCTCACCTACCTCATCAACATTTTGGTAACTGACCTTTACACTTCGCCAAGATTTGGTAACCTCCATTAAAGAAAGCTCATGAAGTACATTTTTATACTGCTGTTGCAATGCTGAATCTTTTGCACCGTAAACAACTAAAATCTCTCTTTTATCAAAGAAACTTCTACGAAGATCTCTACGTGTAGCCACAGAATCTATTGCCTCGGGTATTCTCTCATTTTCAGCTGTAGGGAAGTATTCTGTACCAGCAAAACCAACAATACCGACAACAACAAATAACACAACAAAGAGATATATCTTTTTCATAAAGGCAACAATGAGCAAAAGCTTGTTTAAGATAACAAAACAGCAAAACCTAAATCTACTTATAGTGTTATTTAACTTTTAAAAAGGAGTTTGTGTGGTAGCGTGTTCCAAAACTGTTCTCGATACATTTTTAAAAACCGCTACACTCCTTTCAAAAATACTCGAACTGACAATGCGTTTCCGATTCATCTATTCTTCTTTGTCTATCTCAAATGTTACTTCGAGTGAATTTCGAGGCACGCAGAAATTTGTATCGAGAAATTCGCGTGTTCCAGACCTGTTCTCGATACATTTTTAAAATACGCTATGCTCCTTTCAAAAACACTCGAACTGACCTTCCGTTTTGCTTGTACCTATATATTCTCAAAGTTGAATGATCTATCATCAATAAAAACCACTTCTGCCCTTTTGTGGTACAAACCTATTTGTGCCTTAACTTTACATCACCAAATAGCCAACGCTACATGAGATTAATTCTACTTTTTACTTGTATCTGCTTTTATACCTTGACCACTGTTGCACAAAGCGTCGCCACTATTCCTTTAGAAAAATATAGAGAGCTTCGTGTGTATGATAGAATTAGTGTTACCCTTGTAAAGGGCGAAGAGAATAAAATTGAAATAGCTGCAGAGAACAAAAAAGATTTGAGCATAACCGAAAACGACGGTCGTTTACGATTGAAAATGTGCTCGGGCGAATCTGTATTGAACTCCATATTAAACATTAAACTTTTCTATACTGAAGCACTTTCGGTTATTGATGCAAATAAGAACTCTCGTATTATTTCTACAGGATTAGTCATTGGTACAGACCTTGCTATTGAGGCACAAGATGCCAGTACCATCACCTTAAATATCGCTTACAATAATATTTCTGCGAAAAGCATAAGTGGTAGCGAAATAAAATTATCTGGCACTAGCGGCAATCAAGAAGTAATGATTAATACCGGAGGTAGACTTTTAAATAAAGGTCTAAAGACCAAAAGTAGTACTGTAATTGTACTATCTGGTGGTAGTGCTGAAGTTTATGCTAGTGAAGCTGTCATTGCTAAAGTAAAAGCGGGTGGGTCGATTACCGTGTACGGCAAACCAAAATCTGTAGATAAAGATGATACATTTGGTGGTAAAATTGCAATACCAGAATAATTACTGTTCTATACTCTGAACATCAAAACCGATAAGCTCATTTTCTTGAAACTGCGGAGTAACCTCTATCGGGTTACAACATACCTCGCAATCTTCAACATAGGTCTGTTGTGAAACGGAAGGATCAAGAAGCATAGATACTTCTTCCCAGCAATACGGACATTGAAAATAATGCTCGAACATGACTGTAATTTATGATTTTAATTCTTTTGCAAGCTCTTTTAAGGTTAGGCTCTGTATTAAATTACCACCATTAGAAGTAAATATAGTATCGTGACCCAATTTTAGCGAAAGTAAATCATGATCGCTATCTAAATGAATGTCTGAAGGATTCACCTTGATTTCCTCTAACTTCACATCAAAGCGTTTTTTTAAAGTAACCAATCCGTTAAGCTTACTTAATTCGAATCCGTAAAAATCAAACAAACGTTGTAATCCGCTGAAGAAACTTATCCCTATAAAAACTAAACTTGCCATTGCAAATTTATATGCCAAAGTAAATACGTCTAACTCATCACCATTTATAAACGTATACACCAAGTTTATACACCCATATATACCTAAAAAGAACACTAACAAACCAACAATAACAGCAAGCACATCGGTTAATAAAGCTTTGGTAGTTCTTGTAACCGTTAAGCCATCTGCCGTTTTGTTAGCTTGAAATCCGAAATCTTTTAAATACTCTAGATTATTTATTTGAGCTAGTTTATTCGCAATAGTAGTTTCTAAACCACTTAAATCTACAACAACAGTACGTTTCTGTAACTCATCTTGTAAATTTAACTGCGCTTCAAAAGTGAGTAATGAATGTTGATCCAGAATCTCTATAAGCTCGCTATTTGTTCTATCGCTATACATGTTATTCCCTAATTAATTTACTCGACAATCGAGATTAAAAACTCTAAACCCTTTTACAGTTCTATATTTAATAACTGACCTGTAAGCTGTAATAATTGAAGCTCTGCCAACTTTGCATCATACTTCGCCAAATTCTTATTGGTCTGGGCATTCAATAAATTGATCTGTGCCTGTCTAAACTCAATCGATGTAATACTCCCTAATTGAAACTGCTCTTTAGAACGTTCAAAATTGTTTTGGTTGGTAAATACATTCTGCTCCTGAATCTGATATATTTTTAAAAGATTCTCATACAATGCCATTGCATTCTGCATATCTCTGCTCACCTCTAGTTCTACCTGCTTGCGCAATAATTCTTGATTCGCATAGGTAATCTTCGCATTCTTTACACCTACTGTTGTGCTACCACCATCAAAAAGATTCCAAGAAAGACTTGCACCTAAAGATACACTACCGGCAATCGAATTCGTACCCGGAAAAATAGCACCCGTCAAGAAAGCAGATGGCGCATTTTGGTTTCTGTTCCAACCATAAGACCCTGTTAGATTTAAGGTCGGTAAATACCCCGACTTGCTCACCTTAATATCATAATCGTTGATAGTTAAGTTAGATTCTGTCTGCAACACAGCAACATTATTTGTTACTGCCTGATCCATAAACTCTACAATCTGAAACTTAGGTAAAAATACTATCGTCGTATCAACGGCATATTGCGAATTTAAATCTTGGTTCAATACCACATTTAAATCGCGTTTTGCATTTGCTAATTGTTGTTCGGTATTCAATAGATTAATACTATCATTGGTCATATCTACCTGAGCATTCAAAATATCTAACTTGGTATTTTGACCATACTCAAAAGAATATTCTGAACGTTGAATTCTATCTGTTGAAATTTCTAATGCCTGTTTTTGTACATTTTTATTTTCTGTCAATCGAGCGATTTCAAAATATACCGTAAACATTTGAATCATGGTGTTCTCTATGGTCTCACGTGCTTGTAACGTACTTAGATTGTATTGTTCCTTTAATCTTTTATAATTATAGAACCTACCCAAACCATCGAACAAGGTATAATTGAGATTCAACGCTGCATTATACCTTTGACTTTCGGCATCATTAACCTCTATATTTGCCCGCTCACTACCATCATCATTCAATTGACCCGGAAATTCAGTAGTAGTATCATTGGTATTATATGTGGCACCAGCAGTACCGGTTAACGTCGGTAAATATCCTGAATTAAGAATACTGGCATTATTATCGGCTATATCAACTTGGCTTTTCGCAATCTCAATTCCGAAATTATTTTCCAAAGCTTTTACGACCGCCTCTTGTTTTGAAAGTGTTTTCTCTTGCGCAAACATTACACAAACCGGGAGAAATACTAATAATATGATGAATTTTAATCTCATTATAACTTATCTATATTCTTATATGGGTGTGAACCACCTTCTATTTGCTCTTGATGTTCACTACCTTCAATTGCTTCTTGTGAATGACCCTCTAAATGGGCAGCTTCTTTTCGTTCTTTAATCGCTCTTTCTACTTCTTCTTTCGTAATCTTATGACCCGAAGCAAAAGAAAGATTCTGCGCTTTTAAGTTGTTACTAAACGACAAGAACAATGGCAACATCAATAAGGTTAGTACTGTAGCGATACCAATACCATAGGCAATAGAAATTGCCATTGGCTTTAAGAATTGTGCTTGTCTACTGGTCTCTAACATTAAAGGAGCTAAACCTGCGATAGTGGTAATCGATGTTAAGAAAATTGCTCTAAATCTCGATTTACCTGCTTCGAAAATGGCATTATCAAAAGTCATCCCTTCTCGTAAATTCGAATTGAACTTACCGATGAGTACCAAACCATCGTTCACCATAATACCAATCAATGCGATAATACCTAATATAGAAAGTACGTTTATTGGGAAATCGTGGATCCAGTGCCCCCATGCAACTGCCGTAAAGCTAAATGGCACTAATAACAATAGCATTAATGGCTGACTGAAACTTCTAAAAGTAAATGCGATAGTAATGTAGATTAACAATATTACCGTGAAACCTACCAACTTCAAAGAGCCTACCAATTTCTCTAGCTCCCTATTCTGACCTTCATAAGATGCACTTACCGTCGGATACTTAGATTGTATCTCTGGCATATGTACATTCTGTATATCGGCCATGATTTCTGTCGGGCTATCTTTTACATCTTTCATATCGGCAGAAACTTGAATTTCTCGCCTACCTTCTAAACGGTTGATAGCAACATCGCCACGTTCAATAGTATAGTCTGCAATCTCACTCAATGGTACGCGATCACCTGACGGAGTAACAATTCGCATATCATCTAAATTGGAGATTGATGAACGTTCATCTCTATCGTAACGAACCCAAACCCTGATCTCATCTTGAGAACGCTGAAAACGTTGTGCCTGTACCCCAAAGAAACCTGCACGAACTTGAGTCATTAACGCTTGAAGATCTAATCCTAATAAATAGGCGTTCTCCTTTAAGGTCAATCTAATTTCTTTTATACCAGCTGGATCATTATCTGCAATATCCTTTAATCTAGGATTCTTGGTCAATATGCCCTTTAATTCTGCTTTTGCTGCTTTTAACTGCTCTATGTTATTACCTAGTAATGATACCGAAACCGGTGACCCACCAAAGTTACCACCAGAACCATAAATTAAACTTTCTACACCTACAACTGGGCCAACTAATTCTTCTATTCTACTAGTAACCATATCAGCAGAAATCTCATTAGGTCTTTCTTCACCAGGCAATAGGTTAATAGTCAATACTGCTGAAGATGAACCAGACCCTAATTTTTTGATTACATTTTCAAAAACATCTTTATTTGAATTAACCATATATTCTTCTGTCAATTCTCTATTGACTATCATGGCTTTCTCTTCTATTAATGAGATAATAGAATCTGTAATTTTCTCATTGGTACCGTTTGGCATTTCTAACTCAATACCTACTTTATCACTAGCAATTCTTGGAAAGAAAGCCGTTCTAATAATACCCCCACCAACTGAACCTAATGTTAAAATGAAGGCTGATGCAAATACAGCGAACATGAATATTTTATGATTCATTGAAAAACGTAGTACAGGCGTATATAATTTATCACGCATACCTATCATTAGCCTATCTCCGAATTCATTGATAACCCTAAGTTTGGCAAATGCATTTGCTAATCCAGTTTTTGGCTTATTATCTACTGGTTGTAATGCTTTAGAATGCGCAAGGTGAGCAGGTAAAATAACTAATGCTTCAACTAACGATACCACTAATGTCAAAATAACAATAACCGATACCTCACTAAAAAACTCACCAATTCTACTATCCAAGAACAAGAATATAGAGAAGGCCAATATAGTTGTAATAATCGCTGAAATAATAGGAGGCAATACCTCCATAGTACCATCTACAGCTGCTTGAACAGGAGACTTTCCTTTCTCGTAATGCTGATAGATATTTTCGGCAATTACAATACCATCATCTACCAAAATACCGATAACGATAATCATACCGAACAATGAAAGTACATTAATGGTTACATCAAAGAAACCTGCAAAGACAAACATTCCCAAGAATGCAACCGGCAGACCAAAGGCAACCCAGAACGCTAATCTTGTATTCAAGAAAAGAGATAAAAATATTAAGACCAAGACCATACCCATAATGGCATTCTCAGTTAATAACTGTGTTCTTTGATTCAGCGTAACTGATTGATCAGAAACAACATCTAACTTAATGTTATTATACTTTTGATTAAACTCAACTATATATTCATTTACCTGATCAGCTGCAGCTACTAAATCTTCATTATTGGTACTGGTAATAGTTGTACTAACAGATAAATTCCCATTAAAATAAGTAGCATTCGGCGTTTCAGAAAAACGATCCCTTACTATAGCTACATCTTTTAAACGTATTACATTACCTGACTGATCTGCACGAACAACTAGATTACCTAACTCACTACCATAGTAAGAGCGGTTATTGGCGCGTATTAAATATTCTTCTGCATCAGTTTTAATATTACCACCCGTTACTAGAATATTCGCATTTGCTACTGAACTTGCTACTTCAGAAAATGATAAGCCATAAGCCAATAAGTCATTTTCATTGACGGCAATTTCAATTTCTTCATCAGGGAAACCTGAAATCGCTATTTGCGAAATTCCCTCCATTGCCCTAAGGTCATTTTCAATATCTCTACCAACACTCTTAAGGGTTGCTAAAGGAATATCTTCTCCACTAATAGCAAATGATATCGTTTGACGAACAGTTTCTAGAATAGAAACAATTAACGGCTCCATACCTGTTGGAAAAGTAGGTACTCTATCTACTGCATTCTTAACTTCTAAAAGCATGAAATCGATATTCTCTCCTTTTTCGATCTCTACATTAATAGTACCACTATTCTCTCTAGATGTAGAAGTTACACGATCAACACCTTCAAGTCCTTTTAAGTTATCTTCTATCTTAAGTACGATACCTTCTTCTACCTCTTGTGGCGATGCACCAGGGTATGTAATGGTTATAGCAATATTCTTAGAATCCGTCAACGGAAAGTAAGAAGACTTCAATGCCTTTGCCCCTACTATACCAAATAAGGCAAAAGAGATAACTACAACATTAACGGCAACATGATACCGAATAAAATATTCTATCAGTTTACGCATTATTCTTTTGTATTTTCTGGTTGTTCTGAGTAAATTTTCACAGCCATACCTGTAAAAGCTCCACTAATAGGCTTAGATACTATTGTAATGCCATCAGGTACGTTTTTGAGTACAACACTCTTATCTGAAAAATAAACCGGATTAACATCTATCTTATCAAGTACCGAGTCGCGTACAATAAATATCTTGTTACCTTCCAATAATAACCCTCTATCTACCTGAATAGCATTTTCTTCTTTCTTAGCATCTAAATCTGCCTCGAGGTACATACCTTCTCTTAAATTCTTATCGTCAACTTCTATATATGCATTTACCGTTTGGGTAAGCTGATCTATACTACCACTGATTCTAGTCACCTTACCTTTATAAGTAGTGTTATCATCTAAATTGGTAAGTTCAACAGACTCGCCTACTTTTAATAAATCGGTATATCGCTTGCTAATAGCAACTTCAAGTTCATATACTTCGGTGTTAATGAATTCTCCTAATTTCTGACCTGATCTCACTAAAGTACCTTCGGTTACCAAGGTCTCGGTTAGAACCCCTGAGAAGGGAGCCACGATACGATACTTAGATAAACGTTGCTCTAAATTTTTAACATTATAAAAGCTGGTTAAAATACCTCTACCTGATATGAAAAACTTTTCTTTCTCCGTAGCCAATTCTGGAAGCGGCGGCGTAGTTTTTGACATATCGAAGTTTGAAAGGTAATCTTGCCACTTAGAATAGATATCTGGATAGTCTAATCTTAAATCGGGCATTACTGCCGTTAACTGATTAAAAAGATTACTCTTTGCAGACTGCACACTTGCTGCATATTCATTTGCATCGATGCTTATAATAGTCTCGCCCTTACGAAAAGCTTGCCCTTCTTTAAATAACTTACTCCCTTTTTTAAATACACCCTGTACCTCTGCGTATAATTCTACACGTTGCTTCGCCGTAAGATTACCATTTGCAGATACTACAATTGGTACCGTGCCATTTTTTACTACCTCTGTAAAAACAGTTTTCACTACTTTCTCAGATTTCGGCTTGAAAGTTTTCTTACTATCAATAATAGCTCCTGCTAGAAAAAAGGATACTACAATTAGTAAAATACCTAGAACGGTAAAAATAATTTTTCGCATTTTATTATAATTTATAAGCGTATTTTAAAAAACACAGGATCAAAAATACTTTTTAATATCGGTTAGATTTTTGCTAATGAAATGAAACGACCAAATTTCGAAGTGAAACGACTTTGACACTATTTCAGCTCAATTCTTAATTATTCTTCCCGAACTTTATTTCCATAAAATATCAATACTAACGTCTTAAATTTTGCTTTTCATGTCTTTAAACAATCAAAGTATTGTTAAAATTGAACTGCAATTTTAAATAGACTTTAACTAGAAACTTTTGGAAATCAATTAATCATCGGCGAAACTACGAAAAAACACTTCTGGCAATGAAAGTCTTTATGGTTAAAGTAATCATAAAACTATCGCTACCTAAGATTATTACAAACAAAAAAAGGGATGCTTTCGCATCCCTTTTAATTTATATTTCAACTTCTTTAGTTTCGCTTTACATCTTCATATTTCGTGTCTACAATACGCGTTGCACTAGCTTCTGTAGTACCAAATTTCATATTTAAAAATTCATCGTCGCTATCAAAAACTGCAAGTTTTGAACTTTGCATTCTTAACAGTGAATTTAAAGATCTAAAATCGTTACCCTGTAATTGTACAAACTCTAAATTACTTAAGGTTGCCATACCGGTTGGTAAATCACCTTCGAACTGGTTATATGAAAGAATCAATTCTTTTAAATTCACCAAACGCCCTAAATCTACTTCTATAGCACCTGCAAGTTTATTGCCGAAAAGCTCTAACCTTTCTAACTTACCTAATTTTTCAATTGACTTAGGCAGGCTTCCTTCTAGATAGTTACTTGAAAGGTTTAAAGATTTTAAATTTGATATTTCTCCTATACCATTCGGAATTGTGCCCTGCAATAAATTATTAAACATTGACAGTTCTTCTAATTGTGTCATTTTTGAATAATCTTGAGGTAAATTACCTGTCAGTTTATTCATCTCTAAACGCATAGATTTCAACTTTTCTAATTTAAATATATCTTCTGGTAAATTACCTTCGATTACATTAAATGCAAGATTTAATGTTTGTAAATGTGATAGCGCTGAAATTCCTTCTGGAATAGCTCCTGTAAGATTATTACGATACAGCTTTAATGCTGTTACGTGACCATCATTGATCTCTACACCGTACCAGGTTGACGGATCTGCTTTCACATCCCATTTATTTTGCCATTGATCACCAATGGTACTTTTATTAAAATCTAATAGGTATTCTTTTTCGCTTTTAGGTATTTGTGCGTTGACCACAAAACTGCAGGTCAGCACAAAAATTAAGCAGGCATTGGTTAGAACATTTTTCATACTGAAAAAATTATATTATTTGGGGGAACTTCACTCATACTATTTACAGAACTACACTGGTATTAATTGTATTAGTGTAAAAAGTACTTTTATTATAACGTGCAAAAAATACATTTATGATACATAGCTAGCGATAATGTATAAAAACAAGAAAGAGATGCTGTTCAACATCTCTTTCTTTCACCAAACTAACTAAAAGTGTAAACTACTCTTACTCTTCTATATCTTCGAACTTCGTATCTGCCATTCTGGTTTTACTGAAGTTGACATCTTTAAACTCTAATTTTCTATCATCTTTATCATAGTCAAAAACCAAATACTCTTTCGTTTCTAAAAACTCTAAAGCTTTGAAAGAACTGAAATTATTATTCTGAATTTGAAATACTTCTAAGCTTGCCAAGTCAGCAAACTCATTAGGTATATCACCTACAAATCTATTATTTGCTAAAACCAATTCTTTCAACTTGCTTAGTTTACCCATATCTCTTGGTATAGCACCTTCTAATCTATTTTCAAATAGACCTAAAGTTTCTAATTGAGATAATGAGCCTAACGAATTTGGAATGTCACCATTAAACTCATTACTTGAAAGATTCAATACTTTTAAACTCGTAAGGTTTCCTACCGTAGCTGGTATTTTACCTGTAAAAAAATTATTGAAAGCTGAAAGCTCTTCTAATTGTATTAAACTACCAATACCTTCTGGTAGTTCGCCATTAAGCCTATTCATCTCTAATTTTAAAACTCTTAAATTAGAAAGATTAGCTATTTCTGCAGGTAAAGCACCTGTTAATGAATTGAATGCTAAATTTAGTACTCTAAGGTTTTCTAAATCTCCTATTTGTGAAGAAATTGATCCCATTAGATTATTATGGAATAAATTAATTTCGATAACCTTATCATTTACAACCGTTACCCCGTGCCATTGTGAAACCGGAGTTTTTAAATCCCACTTCTTAACCCAATGATTACCATTGGTTGTTTCGTAAAAATCAATTAAGGCTTTCTTCTCCTTTTTAGAGACCTCGGCAAAACAAACAGTTGTCAGAAATAATAGACTGAAACTTAAATAGTATAATTTTTTCATAATATGGTGGTTTGATAAATTCTATATACTAAGAATTATCCTACAAATTTGAACTAATAACGTTGAAAACTGAAATTTTATCGTTCACTGACCCCTGTTTGTTGTGAAAGCAGGGGAATATGTTGTGAAACCACCAAAACTGTATGTCAGTAAATGTAGTTCTACGCTAAATCATCAATATCAATTGTAAGAGTTTCCCAGTTCTGCATCAATGTTTCCAATTTTTTCTTTTTCGCTTGGTAACCTTCGAAAAAATCGGGCTTAGCAATAGTGGTATCATAATCTACCAAAAGGTTATGGTCGATATCTTTGATCTCTTTTTCAAGCGAACCGATCTTACTCTCTACTGAGCTTAACTGATTTTTTAAACTTTTTAGTTTCTTCTGATCTTGAAATGAATTTGATGGTTTAGATTTTGTCTTTTCTACAACAACTGCCGACTTCTTCTCAATAGCTCTAAAATTTTCTACTTTACGTTGTTCTAGATAAAAATCTACATCACCTAAATACTCTCTAATCTTTTGATCTTTGAATTCGTATACCTTGTTGGTTAGCCCTTGTAAAAAATCTCTATCGTGAGAAACCAAAATCAAAGTACCTTCAAAGTTCAAACATGCTTGCTTAAGTACATTCTTCGATTTAATATCTAAGTGGTTGGTAGGCTCATCCATCACCAATACATTAAAAGGCTGCAACAACATTTTTGCTAAAGCTAAACGGTTACGCTCACCACCTGATAGTACTTTTACATATTTGTCTACTTCATCTCCTCTGAATAAAAATGAACCTAAAATATCTCTTACCTTACTTCTATTCTTTTCGTTTGCGGCATCGATCATTGTATCTAAAATGGTCTTATTACCATCAAGATACTCCGCCTGGTTTTGAGCAAAATATCCTATCTGTACATTATGACCCAGTTTTAGGTGTCCGTCATATTTAAGCTCCCCTACAATAATTTTTGCCAGAGTAGATTTACCTTGTCCGTTTTGACCAACGAAGGCAGTTTTACTATCACGCTCAATAAGCAGGTTGATATCGTTCAACACTAAATTATCATCATAAGCTTTTGATAGGTCTTCTATCTCTACAACCACTTTACCAGGAATTACAGAAATTGGAAAACGAAGACTCATTACGCTATTATCATCTTCATCAACCTCTATACGCTCTATTTTGTCTAATTTCTTAATTAAAGATTGCGCCATTGAAGCTTTGGTTGATTTCGCCCTAAACTTTTCAATTAACCTTTCTGCTTGCTGAATTTCTTTTTCTTGGTTCTTTTGAGCGTTTACCTGCTGCTGCTTTATCTCATTTCTCAATACCAGGTATTCAGTATACGGTTTGTTATAATCGTAAATACGACCTAAAGAAATTTCAATAGTTCTGTTGGTAACATTATCTAAGAACATTTTATCGTGAGATACAATAACCACCGCACCAGTATAATTGTTCAAAAATTGCTCGAACCAAATAATAGATTCAATATCTAAGTGGTTGGTAGGCTCATCGAGTAATAACACATCATTAGTCTGCAATAATAATTTAGCAAGCTCTATACGCATACGCCACCCACCAGAGAACGTTTCGGTCTTCTTGTCAAAATCTTCTCTTCTAAAACCTAAACCTTGTAGTATTTTTTCAGTCTCGCCTTGGTAATTATATCCTCCTAAAATTTCATAGTGGTGTGTAATATCACTTAGGTCTACAATTAACTGACTATATATATCAGATTCATAATCGGTTCGTTCTGCTAATTGATGGTTAATATCATCTAACTGCAGCTCTAAAGCTTTGATCTCTTCAAAAGCCTGGTATGCCTCTTCTAAAACTGATCGACCTTCTACAAAATCTATATCTTGTCTAAGAAAACCAATTTTGACATCTTTTTCTATTGCAATAACACCGGTATCCAAAGCCATATCCTTGTTAAGCAATTTCAACAAGGTTGATTTACCTGCGCCGTTTTTACCTACTAGCCCTGCTCTATTCCCTCCATTTAAGCGAAATGATATTTCTTGAAATAAATATTCTCCTCCAAAAGAGACTGATAGGTTGTGAACGTTTAACATAAATTCTAATTATTCTAGTTTTTCTTAAAAGCAAAATCTATTTTATCATAGAAACTTTTAAGTTAAATTTATCATTTGCCATGATACATATCAGGCATAAAAAATGCCTTAAAATCGTACCTTAGTATAAAGTTTTGCAAATGTTAAAAAAAGGAAACAAACTCTACAGTATTTTAACAGGAAGTTGCCCTAGATGTCATGAAGAAAGCATGTATTTGGACAAAAACCCGTACCATATGGGCAAAATCTTTAAAATGCATGAAAGATGCAGCCATTGTGACTTAAAATATAAAATAGAACCTTCGTTCTTTTATGGGGCTATGTATGTGAGTTACGGAGTCGGAATTGCCTTTGCTGTTGCAGCATTTGTTATCGCTAATCTTTTTCTAGGCGCTGGCTTAATAGAAGCGTTTATTACTATAATTATCACCCTTATTGTATTTATGCCGGTAATTATGAGGGTATCTCGTAACATATGGATTAATATATTCATCAAGTACGATGCTAAGGCTACCTCAACAAATCTTAATTCGTAGCAAATCGCTCTATATTCATTTCTTCCAGTAAAGGAATTTGATGTTCTATATACTCG
The DNA here is from genome assembly GCF_035207705.1 of Maribacter sp. BPC-D8. NCBI lineage: Bacteria > Pseudomonadati > Bacteroidota > Flavobacteriia > Flavobacteriales > Flavobacteriaceae > Maribacter > Maribacter sp. BPC-D8. Next base: position 4,321,447 of record NZ_CP128187.1, on the reverse strand, counting down.
TAAAGAGATTTAGCCGCCCAAGGTGCAATGGTAATGCCATGAGAACCAAAACCATTTAATAGCCATAAGTTATTATACTTTGAATGCCTACCCACCAAAGGTCTTCTATCTTTAACCGTAGGGCGCATACCCGCTTCGTGATCCACTACCTCATAAGCACAATCTAAAAGGCTATCTAATTTATCCGCAAGTTCATTTTTAGCATCTAAAGTCGTTAAATTGTCTTTTTGACCTCTATTATACGTAGCTCCTACTTTGTACAAATCATCGCCTAGCGGAATTAAAAATATGGATGATTTAATTATTTGAGCTTCTTTTAACGCTTTCGCCTTAATGACGATATACTCCCCTTTCGACCCTTGCATTGGCAAATGGTTGAAATACGGATTCTGCATCATACCATAACCTTCGGTGAAGACTATATTTTTGGCTTTTATATCTTGATAACTAACAGTTTCTTTCTCAATTTGAAGTTGACTATAATTAAATGTATCTGTATATAACTTGTTTTCTTGCTCTAACCAGTTTGCATAGCTATTGAAAAGTAACTTGGTATCTAACTTACCTGTTTCCAATACTTTTCCAAATTGATGTGGTGCTTTAAGTGAGGTATTCTCATTATTTACCAATTTCGAATCTAAGTATGGTTTCAGCTTTTCTTTATCAGCAGCTTCAAACCAAAGGTTCTGCTCTTCTATAGATGCAAATTTTCGAAGAACATTGAGCTTTTCATCAAACTTTACATTCAAAAATTGCTCTAGCTGCGTATAAAAATCAGTTGCAATAGGCAGTTGCTCATCTGCGCGCCAAGAAAGGGTAAATCGTTTTAAAATAACAGGATTATACAAACCACCTGCCACACGAGAAGATGTTTGCGATTGGTCATTAAAAACTACAAACGTCTTGTTGTTTTTACGCAAAGTTTCGCAAAATGCGGTACCCGCCAATCCTAACCCTACCACTATATAATCTACCATGGCGCAAATGTAATGACAATTGCACAAAACATGATATAAAAACAAAAGACCCGATCTTTCGATCAGGTCTTTATTATGTGAATTGGATTTTCAGTAAGCTTAGTAAGCCCACATGTCTTGTTCCTTATCTCTAATTGTTTCTTTAATTCGTTTTGCTTCCAATAATTGGAACAAAGCATTATCAGAAATGTAATCATCTACTTTTCTATCGCCTTGTACGTTATCTTCTTTATAAATAACGGCATCGAATCTTCTTGCATTTAACAACATATCAAATGAGATAGGTTGAGCTGAATTCTGTGAGTTGAAAACTTTAGCTTCGTGCAACATTGCACGAGCATCTGGATACCATACCCAAAAAAGCTCTACCATATCTGGATTGTCATCATCCATAAAGTTTACATCTGGCGCTACTGGAGCAATACCTAAAAGACGGTATTTTAATTCTCCCTGTCTCTTATCAAAATACCATATTCCTTTTACATGGTACTCTTCAATATCAGCTGCAGAAATAGTTCTACGAGTAATATATTCTTCTGAAACAGCTTCACCTGCATTCATTTGCTCATACCCATAATCTAAGGTATCAACCATTTGCAAGGCATCTTTTAAATCGCCAAAAGTTCTTTTTTGTGTAAAATAAGAATCTGTATAAGTTTCTAATTTTCCACTTTTTAAATTTTTAACTAGAACGTGGTATAAAGACCTTCTATCTGGGCCAATATCCATAGTATCTGTTGGATAATATAATGGGAAATTAACTCTCTCATCTAAATCTATGGATTCCCATAACGTTTTAGACCAAAGGATATCCCTATCATCTACATAACCATATTCTAATGGAGCATCGTTATCGACAGCTTTCTGTGCTTCTGTACGAATACCAACCTCATCTGGTTTCTTTGCATTCAATACATTCGCTTGGGCCATCATTGATAAAGGTAACATTGTTACCGCTCCCATTACTAAAACATTTTTCCAATTCATGTTTGCTTCACTTTAAAATTAACCGGGCAAGACCAATAGGCTTACCCGGTATCATTCTATTTATTTAGTTTGTAATCTCCACAACTACTGGAGATACTTTCTTCAACTTGTAACTCTTATTGTTTGTGATATAAGCTTCGATATCAAATATTTGAACGATATCTCCTCTTTTAGCACGTGATAAAGCTTGTTTAGCCTTAGCATTCATTTTGTTTCCTCTTACTGAAACAGTTGGTTGACCTGGTACTTTGAATTTAAATCCGCTTACTGCAAGATTCAAATCAAAATCGAAATCTTCTAAGCCAGCACCTACAGTAGCAATCTCAACATTCCTTTTTGGAAGTTTAATACTACCTGTTTGCTTACTTACAGAACCTTCTGGTCTTGGAATATCTTTAATTCTGAATTCAACCTTAGAACCTACTGGCTTACCGTTTGGCAATGTACCAGAAGCACTAATCGTTACTGTTCTACCAGTTCTTGGATTCATAACATAACTACTTCCATTACTTTTAGATAGACCTGGTGCAGAAGCACTTACTTTATTATTAGGAATACCTGGTATAGAAATAGACATTGGGTTAGCAACACCTCTATATACAACGTTCATTTTGTCAGCAGCTATCAAAGCAGCACCTGGCATTGTAATTGTTGCAAACTTGTTCTCTACAGGAACTTCTACTTCTTCACCATCTTGCTTAAAGTAAATCATACCAGCAATAGTATGGTCTCCAGGAGCTCCAGCACTTGTTAACATTTTAACACCGCCTGCTTCTAATTTATAATCAGAACCTTCTGATAGTTTTCTGCCATCTAAAGTTAATTCTGCTCTAATTGGTGTAGAAGAATTATCAGTTTTACTAATGATAATTTTACTAGCATATTCTGACATTTTTTCACCAGAATAAAAAGCAGTTTTAGAACCAGCTAATGATGTTGCAAAATTCTTTAAAGATACTTGATCAGTTAACTCACCTGCTAACATTGATTTCAACGCTGCTTCTTCAGTTATTTTAACGTCAGCTTGTAACTGAGTTAATTTTGCTAAAGATGCTACTAAAGGATATCCTTCATAGTGATAGTTGATCCAATCTTGCTTGGTACCATCTCTCTTTTCAACTTTACCGTTCTCATCTCCTGTTTGGAAACGATCGATAACAGATTGCTTTAAGGCTGTAGGCACTATTGCTGCAACTTGATCTCTATAACCAGTAAGGTTACTCATGAATTTTTTACCGTCTTCTGATAAAGTTTCACCTTGGAATAATTTCTGATCTAAGTAATCAGCCATATCCATACGAGCATAATCTTTAGGATCTTCGATCCCTTCCATCATACCTACTTTAAGTCCTTCTAAGTAATCATAATACTCTTGAGACATAGACTTAATCTCTTGAGCATTCTTGTATAACTTATCATACTTTGCAGCATCTTCCGATGCTTTAGTTCCAAGACTTTCCAAGAACGCATCGTTACTTGCGGTTGTCTTTTCATTTGAAGTCTCTAGCTTTTCATTCATTATACCGAATGCGGCTAATACTTCTTTACTCATGTTTAATGCCAGCATTGCGATGAAGATCAAATACATTAAGTTGACCATCTTCTGACGTGGTGAATTTTTTCCTCCTGCCATGGATTTTTAATTTAGATTTTTATTAATAATTGATTCGGGTTGGTAAAAATCCAAATTAGTTTTTGCTCATTGCAGATAACATACCACCATATACACCATTCAATGAAGAAAGGTTTGTAGACAAAGATGCCATTTGATCTTTAAGTGCACTTGCATTTTGAACAACTTCTTCATTAACTGAAGCTTGCTTGCTAGCACTTTCTAATTGTACTTTATAAAGACTGTTCAAAGACTCCATTTGAGCGGCAGCATGAACCATTTCACTAGAATATTTCTTAGTAGATTCCATTGCATCAACTGTTGGAGCGATACCTTTAGCAGCACCTTCAAAGTTTTTAATGCTTGAACCTAAGCTTGCCATAAGACTTGCGTCTACACCAGCTTCTTTTAATAAATCATCTAATTTCTTAGATAAAGATGCTTCAGCTTCTTTTACTTCTGTTGCAGCTTGTGCTTTCTTAGGTGCTTTACCTTCAGCGCCTGCTAATTCTGGGTATACTAATGCCCAATCTAATTCGTCATCTACTGGTTCGAATGCACTGATCGCGAAAATTAATGCTTCTGTAATAAGACCTATCGCTAGAAGAATACCACCATTTAATGGTCCTAACTCCCAGTGAAGAATTTTAAATAATGCACCAATAATTACAACTGATGCTCCTAGCCCGTAGGCCATGTTAAATAATTTTTTTGTGGATTTTGACTGTGCCATGTTTAATTTAATTTAAGGTTTAAAAAATAAAGATTTGGTTAAAAAAATGAATTTGAATTTATACTAAAACTGTTAATATTATTATTTATTGTGTGGAATCTTCCTCACCCATATAATCTTGTACTGTTCTGAAACCGATGTAACTACGAGCTGAATCAGCGTATTCGTAATCTCTTGTACTTACTTGTAAGAAGTAAGCTACATCTTTCCAAGATCCACCTCTAATAACTTTTCTTGTATTAGATGAGTCACCTCCGTTAGGGTTCATAGTTGATACATAATCGTATGCACTTGGATCGTAACTTGAATTTGTCCACTCAGAAACGTTACCGGCCATGTTGTACATATTAAAATCATTAGGCTCGTAAGATTTCGCTTCTACTGTATATAAAGCAGCATCTGCAGCATAATCTCCACGTTGTGGTTTAAAGTTTGCCATAAAACAACCAGTATCACTGATTACATATGGTCCACCCCATGGGTACGTACCACCTTCGATACCACCTCTTGCTGCATATTCCCATTCAGCTTCTGTTGGAAGTCTAAATTGATTAACAAATTGTCTACTACGACTCTTGTTATCATCATTTTTGAACTTCGTTCTCCAGTTACAGAATGCTTTAGCTTGTTGCCAGCTGATACCAACTACAGGGTATTCGCTATAAGCATCATGCCAGAAATAATCATTATGCATTGGTTCATTATAAGAATAAGAGAAATCTCTGATCCAAACTGTTGTATCTGGGTATATCTCCACTTCTTCTGTACGAATGAAGTCTTTACGACTCTTATTTCCTTTTACGGAAGCACGTGCAGCTGCCTCGATATCCATCCAGCTATACTTATACTTAAGACTCTTAACATCTATAGTACGCTGACCGTTATAAGACTCTTCTTCAGATAGATAGATAGAATCCATGATTTCGGTATAATACTCATCTGGATAATCTGATGTGTTCCATACTAGGTCTTCATCTTTGCTCAACGCTCTACCTTCGTAGCCCGTTTCGCCCATACCTGAGTAATTGTCCAACATATACTTATCGTATACAGATGCTCTTGTAGTATCTGCATCTTTAAAAGCATAGTCACCAATACCGCCTTCTTCTGGACCGATACCTAACTCATCAGCTAAAATGGCTAACTTGGTTCTAACGATAGAATCCTTTACCCATTCTACAAACTGACGATACTCACTGTTCGTGATTTCGGTATCATCCATGTAAAAAGAACGTACCGTAACTGTCTTAGTCGGCGCATTCAATAACTTTCCTTGATCTTCTTCACTCTTACCCATTATGAAAGAACCCCTTGGGATAAGTTCCATTCCATATGGTTTTTCTGGGTACCATTTTTTTCCCTGGACTCCAGTTAGCTCACCTTTTTGCTTAGACCCACAACTTGTGAGTAAAAAAACAAACGCTATAGAGGATAACAATAGCTTCTTCATACTTTAGGTTAAATTTCGATTATGGTTAAACTCAGAATACAATAAATTATTCTATCAACTAAAACTAGGTTTTATATAAAATATTGTATTAAAGTCTTTTTATGCTTTAAAAAAAATAATGTTAATTAAAGCCTTTCTTGTAGGCCTTAAACCACCTTTCGGGAATTTGTTGATTACATGCATCTAAATAATCCTTCTCGGTGCAAGGTAATAACGCTGGTGTATGGCCTTTAGTATGTGAAGTAAAAATAGATGGAACTTCTGTCCACCATCTTTCTGTTAATAAACTTTTGTAGAATACCAATTCTTCGTCTTCGCTAGGTACATTATACTTAACAAAGTCATCAGTTTTGGTATATGGAGATTCTTTAATTCTAAAATTGATACCTTCTATAAAGTACCATATTATCTGCGCTATCAGCTGTTGCGACTGTATGGTGTTCTCCATTTCGTACAACCCGAATACAGAAACCTTATCGCTAATACCGGCATATCTAGAAATAGCACAGATCTCTCTACCATTAAATCCGTTCGGCGAAAAATTTGCTGATGAAGAAATTTCACTTGCTTTAACAGATCGTAAGTCTAAACTTACCATATGCGCATTTCTAAGCACAGGTTCTGCTAAAGAAATATCGTTTGCAACTTCTCCAAGTCTATAGGCGTCAAAAAATAAACGCTCCATTAAATCTATTTCTTCTTGAGCATTAAAATAACTTTGATATCCAATATTTGAGAAATTAAATAGATTATTTGGCTTATCGGTTATGATTTTACTCATATAGGAATGCGATGAAATAAGCTCATCTTCTATTCCAAAATCGAACCTACTATCTATCGCTACCAGATTAATCATATCTCTGATACCATCAAAAGCTCTGTAAGCTGGGTAAGTTATATCTTGTGTTGCACCTAAAATAATAGGTATAACATGTTCTTCTAATAACTCGGCTACTACTTCTTTTACAACAAAATAAGTGTCATTTACAGTAGCACCCTCTTCAATATCACCTAGATCTACAATGGTTGCATTCCAGTTTCCTATTAGAAGTTTGTAGAATTGTAATCGTATAGCAGAAACATCTAACTTCTCATGCTTCTTTTCGTAAGCGTTTCTAGATTCTCTAACCCCAATTATTGCTACCGTGGCATTTGCCAATACAGGCAAACCATCCTTTTCGGTATGAATATGGGTGTTTTTACCAATGGACTGACTAGGTAATAACTCATTATGGGCTAAAACTTTATCCGATACCGGAACTAGAAAATCAAAGGCCATTTATTAAAGGTTTTTAGAAATCATAAAATACTATACTAATCTTCGACCTAAAATTAAATTACTTTTTTGACTTAGGTTTAGCTTTTGCCTTTTTCTTTGGAGTTTTTTTCTTCGGAGTCTTTGCCTCTATCAACTTCTGAGCTTCTTCTAAAGTCATTTTGACAACATCGACAGTTTTTGCCAATTCTACCTTGATTTTACCTTTTAAGACATTATGACGGCCCCATCTAGCTTTTTCTATACGGATACCTTCTTCTTCCCAGTTATGAATAACCTTATCTATCTCTTTTTGCTTCTTGACTTCGATAAGCTCTATAATATCGTCATTTGATAAATTATCAAAATCGTATTTTTTATTCACATTGATAAACATACCGTTCCACTTAATGAACGGTCCAAATCTACCGGTACCCTTAGTAACCTCCATATCTTCATACATGGCAACTGGTGCATCAGCTTTCTGCTTGGCAATAATAAGTTCTATTGCCCTATCCATCTCTATTTCAAAAGCACTTTCGCCTTTATCCATAGAAATAAACTTTTCTCCGAACTTTACATACGGTCCAAATCTACCTACGTTAGCCAATACTTCTTCACCTTCATAAACTCCTAATTTTCTAGGAAGTTTAAAAAGATCCATTGCCTCTTCGTATGAAATGGTATTTAAAGATTGTTCTGGCAATAAACTTGCGAATGTCGGCTTCTCCTCATCATCAACAGTACCTATTTGTACCATTGGTCCGAATCTACCTAAACGTACAGAAACTTGTTTTCCGCTTTTAGGATCTTTACCTAATATTCTTTCTCCGCTTGCACGTTCTGCATTTTCTTCAACATCTACTACATTAGGATGAAAATCTTTGTAGAAGTTCTTCATCATCTTCTTCCAGTCTTCATCACCAGAAGCTATTTCATCAAAATCTTCCTCTACTTGTGCAGTAAAATTGTAATCTAAAATATTTGCAAAATTAGTCACCAAGAAATCGGTAACGATCATACCAATATCTGTTGGTACCATTTTACCTTTATCTGAACCTACATTTTCAGTAAGGTTCTTTTCTTCTATTTTATCTGATGCCAAAATCAATTGCTGATACTTACGCTCTGTACCTTCAATTGTGCCTTTTTCAACATAACCTCTATTAAGAATTGTAGATATTGTTGGTGCATATGTAGATGGTCTACCGATACCCAATTCTTCTAATTTCTTAACTAAAGATGCTTCTGTAAATCTATATGGCGCTCTTGTAAAACGTTCTGTTGCTGAAATAAAGTTATTCAACAAACGCTCGCCTTCTTTCATTGCCGGCAACATACCTTCTTGTTCTTCGGCTACATCTTCATCATCTACACCTTCCATGTAAACTTTTAAGAAACCATCGAACTTTATAACCTCACCATTAGCAGTAAATTCTTCTGAATGCTTGCTTGCTTTAATCTTAACATTGGTACGTTCTAATTGTGCATCGCTCATTTGAGATGCAACTGTACGTTTCCATATTAAGTCGTATAATTTAGATTGATCACGTTCTAATGATGGAGATTGATTATCCATCTCAGTCGGTCTAATTGCTTCGTGTGCTTCTTGAGCTCCTTTAGACTTCCCTTTAAAATTTCTTGTTTCGCTATATTCTTTACCGTAATTCTTTTCAATAGCTTCTTTCGCAGATGTCAACGCTTCGTTAGAAAGGTTAACACTATCTGTTCTCATGTAAGTAATTAAACCCGCTTCATATAAACGTTGGGCTACTTGCATGGTTCTACCCACAGAAAAATATAATTTCCTTGATGCCTCTTGTTGTAATGTAGAGGTTGTAAACGGCGCAGATGGCGACTTCTTAGCCGGTTTCTTATCTAATTTATTTACCGAAAAATTAGCAGCTTTGTTTTTCTCTAAAAATGCTTTTGCTTCTTTTTCTGATTTAAAGGTCTTGTTCAACTTAGCTGAAAAAGTACTTCCCGCTTCTGTTTGAAACTCCGCCGCAATCTTAAATGATGCCTGTGGCTCAAAACCTTCAATATCTCTTTCTCGCTCAACTATTAACCTAACGGCTACAGATTGAACACGACCGGCAGAAAGACCCGGTTTAATTTTTTTCCAAAGTACTGGCGATAATTGATACCCAACCAAACGATCTAATACTCGTCTCGCTTGTTGTGCATTTACAAGGTTGTAATTGATTTCCCTTGGATTCTCAATCGCTTTTTGAATAGCTGCTTTTGTAACCGAGTTAAAAACAATACGTTTTGTCTTCTTCTTGTCTAAACCTAGCTCTTCGGCCAAGTGCCAAGAAATAGCTTCTCCCTCTCGATCCTCATCACTCGCGAGCCATATAGTTTCTGCTTTATCGGCAAGACTCTTAAGCTTTTTCACTAAAGCTTGCTTGTCTTTATCGACTATATATTTCGGTGTAAAATCGCCTTCAACATCTACTCCCAACTCCTTTGAAGGTAAATCGGCAATGTGACCAAAGCTCGATTCAACCTTAAAATCTTTTCCCAAAAACTTCTCTATAGTTTTGGCCTTTGCAGGAGACTCAACAATTACTAAATTTTTCGCCATCAACCTTGTTTATACTTACAAATGTATACTAAAAATTAAACTTTGGAATTTTAGGAATTTATTTTTTCCCATATTTCAATAGAGTTTAGCCAATAAATTCAAATAATTCATGATTATTACACAAGCTATATCACAAGCCACAAACCAATTAGGGTATAGAAATAAAAAAAAAGGGAAGCTAAACTAGCTTCCCTTTTTTTTAACCTTTTATTATTCTTATAATTGAAAGGTACTTAACAACCTAATGTCATTATCTACATATTCATATTGATACAAGGTGCGATCACCGATCATTAATAATGATGATGCTAACGGTATAACATCATAAGCAATAATATCTTCGAATGTATTGACTAAAGTAACGTTTGGCGCATCTGTTTTATCATATACTTTCAAACCTGAATCACCATCGCATACAAATAGCGTATTGCCTTTTACTCCTAATCCGTTTGGACCATCCATCGGATAAATCACTTTTAATTCCGGATTCTCAAGATTAGAAATATCAATCACATACAATCCGCTTTCAGTATTACCACAGAAACCTCCTCCTTTTAAAGTAACATATGCGTAATCACCATCGACAACAACAGGATCACAAGCAGTACCATGCCTAAACTCTGAAATAAACTTCGGATTTTTCGGATCTTCTATTCCATAAATATACATACCCTGGGCACCGCCAATAAATAAAATATCTCCTTGACTATATATCGTTTCAATATCCCAAGCGACTTGAACATCATCTAAAACTTTTACATTTTCAACATCGGCAATGTTAAAAATATTGATGTTACTATAATCTACTACATATAAATAATCGTCTATGATTTTAAAACGCGCCAAAGAACCGCCCTGCCCAATACTAGGCTGACCAGAATCATTACTTTCTGCGGTTTGAAGCGCTAAATCATCTGTATACCGATATCGCTCTTCATATTCTTCAACAGACCTTCTTTCGGTGCTTACCTCCCAGCCTACAACAATATCCTTACCATAATCGATATCACCATACTCATAAAAATCTGCCTGAGGATATTCTATATTCGAAAGCCATACATCATTATTATATATGGCATTTACGATCCTACTTTGAATAGTAATATTAGTGATATCTGATATGTCAAAAATTACTAAATCGCCGTAACTATCAGCATACAGCTTATCATCTTTTATAGAAATATCGAAGTTGCCTTCTAACTTTATAAAAGCAATACTTTCTGGTGCTGACGGATTCTTATTATCCAAAACATGAAGACCCAGGTTTAAATCATTTACAAAAATATAGTCTTGGTAAGCATATATTTTACCTGATGATACAATAGCTACAGGCCCAGTAACGTCAACAGCTTCTGCCTTAAATGAAATTGCATCTTGTACAATTGGTCTAGCCACTAGGTAATCTTCATACGGTCCATCATCATCACAAGAAATAAATGCAGATAATGCGATGGCACAAAAAAGAAAAACAAAATTCTTCATGGTCTATAATTTAGCTGATTGTAACTAATAGATGAAGAAACCCGTAATAGTTGCGTTATCAATGGTTTGAAATTTCTTCTACCTCGTTAAAACCAACTCCGTCTTTATACATATAATAGGTAGGTACTTTAGCAAGCATTGCCGTAAATAGTACCCCTACACAACATAAAACTAACCCTAGTTGCGCTACAAATGCCGAAACGAAAACCAGACCAAATATGACCAACCAGTTTTTGTTACCCAAGGTAAAGCTAGCCTTTACCATTTCTAAAGGAGAAAGGTCATTCGAAAACGCCAAAAAAGCTGGAATCAATGAAACTGGAACCATAACATAGAACATACCAACACCACAGGCCATTGCCCCTAGAATTGAGAGTCCGAATGTGTACAAAGCAAGAATAAAAACCTTGCCTAAACGCCCTTCTTTAAAGAAATAGAAGTAGTCATCGCTAGATTCTTTTCCTAAGTCTTTTTCTCTACACATTTTTAAAAATGCTGCATTTAATGCCAAAGCGAATGTGGTTACCCCTATCGCAAAAACTGGAAAAAGAATAGCCATTGCAATAGCGGCCATTGGTGGCAATTCATTCTGCTGAAGTGCCTCTGGATCAGTTATACCCAAAGCAATCATGGGTATATATAAAACAATATAAAATGGGAGTATTACAACAATTGTTAAGAGCAAAACAATAAAGCCCTGCAACCATACCTTCTTAAAAAGGTCTATTGACCTACTGAATATGGTGCCAAATTCTAAATCTGGTTTCGATTTAATGTGTTGCGTCAAGTTTTCTAAATTCATAAGTATTGGTGGTTATAATTGGTGATAAAACTAAATAATTTTAGTGTAGAAAGCATAAACAAACCCTAAATAATCATGTCATCTTGTCATATTTTTGATTATAATAGTATCTTTGCCATCCAAAATATTTTATTGCAACGTATTACAAAAATGGAGAAAACCATAGACGAAAATGTGCAGGGCACAACTTTGGTAGTTGACGGAAAAGAGGCTAACAAACGAAATCTCTACATTGAGAGTTACGGTTGCGCCATGAACTTTGCAGACAGTGAAATTGTAGCATCTATACTTGCGACCGAAGGTTTCAACACCACCCAAACGTTAGAAGATGCCGATTTAGTACTTGTAAACACGTGTTCTATTCGAGATAAAGCTGAACAGACCATACGCAAAAGATTAACCGAATATAATAAGGTAAAAAAAACTCGTCCACATTTAAAAGTCGGTGTTCTTGGCTGTATGGCCGAACGTCTAAAAGACAAGCTTTTAGATGAGGAAAAAATAGTTGATATGGTCGTTGGACCAGACGCCTATAAAGATTTACCCAACTTAATAAAAGAAGTAGATTCTGGTAGAGATGCTGTTAATGTTATTCTCTCTAAGGATGAAACTTACGGCGATATTGCACCTGTAAGATTAAACACAAACGGAGTTACTGCTTTTGTTTCTATCACCAGAGGTTGTGATAATATGTGTACATTTTGTGTTGTACCATTTACAAGAGGTCGTGAACGTAGCAGAGATCCACAATCTATTTTAACTGAAGTAAAAGAGCTTTCTGAAAACGGATTCAAAGAAATTACACTTCTCGGACAGAATGTAGATAGCTATTTATGGTATGGCGGCGGACTCAAGAAGAATTTTGTGAATGCTTCTGATATGCAAAAAGCGACAGCTACTAACTTTTCTAAACTGTTAGAAATGGTTGCCTTGGCAAATCCTAAAATGCGTATTCGTTTTTCTACGTCGAACCCGCAAGACATGACTTTGGATGTGATTAGAACCATGGCCAAGCATAGAAATATTTGTAACCATGTTCACTTACCTGTACAAAGCGGTAGTAATCGTATTTTAAAGGAAATGAATCGCTTACACACTATCGAAGAGTATTTTGAACTAACAGATGAAATTAGAAAAATTCTACCTGGCTGCTCTATTTCTCAAGATATCATTACTGGTTTCCCTACAGAAACGGAAGAGGATCATGCCGCTACTTTAAAAGCCCTAGAGCATGTAAAGTATGATTTCGGATTTATGTATTCATATTCTGAAAGACCTGGCACCATGGCCGGCAGAAAAATGGAAGATGATGTGCCCGAGGCTACAAAGAAGAGACGCCTTTCTGAAATTATAACCTTACAGAGAAGTCACTGTCAGTTTAGAACAGAAAAACATGTGGGTCAGATTCAAGAGGTTTTAATAGAAGGAACTTCAAAAAAATCGGAACACGAATGGAAAGGAAGAAACACCCAAAGTACTGTAGTGGTTTTTCCGAAAGAGAATTACAAAGTAGGCGACTTTGTAAACGTACAAATTAACGACTGCACTTCTGCAACCTTAAAAGGTGTTGCTGTTGGGTATTCTGACAATAACTAACTTTATAGTACCCATTTTATATGGAAAGCATACAAAGTATAAAACAACGTTTTGAAATTATTGGGCAAGACCCAAAACTGAACCGTGCCATTCAAAAAGCAATGCAAGTAGCGGCTACTGATATTTCAGTTTTGGTTACTGGTGAAAGTGGGGTTGGTAAAGAATCTATTCCGAAAATTATTCATTCGCTTTCCCATAGAAAACATGCAAAATACATCGCCGTAAACTGTGGTGCAATACCCGAAGGCACTATTGATAGTGAACTTTTCGGACACGAAAAAGGCGCTTTTACAGGCGCCACACAAACTAGAAACGGTTATTTCGAAGTCGCCGATGGTGGCACCATATTTTTAGATGAAGTTGGCGAATTACCGTTAACTACCCAAGTACGACTTTTACGTGTACTAGAAAATGGTGAATTTCTTAAAGTGGGATCATCTCAAGTTCAAAAAACAGATGTACGTATTGTAGCAGCTACGAATGTAAATATGTTCGAAGCAATCAAAAAAGAGCGTTTTCGAGAAGATCTTTACTATCGTTTAAGTACCGTAGAAATCAACATACCACCATTGCGCGAACGTCAAGATGATATTCACTTATTATTCAGAAAATTTGCGTCTGATTTCAGTCAGAAATACAAAATGCCAACCATTCGACTAGACGACCATGCGGTATCATTATTAATAAAATATAGATGGCCTGGTAACATACGTCAGTTGAGAAATATTGCTGAACAAGTTTCGGTTTTAGAGGAAAATAGAGCCATTACCGCCGCAACGTTAAATGGATATTTACCTCATAACACTACAAGCAATCTACCTGCAGTAGTCTCCAGCACTAAATCTGAAAGCGATTTCAGCAACGAAAGAGAGATTCTATACAAGGTATTGTTCGACATGAAAGGTGACCTTAACGACCTTAAAAAGTTAACGATGGAGTTGTTAAAAAACAACGACTCGGAAAAGGTTCAAAAAGATAACGAAAACTTGATACGTAAAATCTACGGTAACGACGATGAAGATGATGCAGATATCGATCATGATACTCAAGAAGAATCATCAAGAAATCTTCTGCACCTACCTGAACCTAAAAAAGAAGAACCTTCTTTAATTCAAGAATCGTACGAAGACAAATATCATTTTGCCGAAGAAATTCAAGAAGAAGAAACCCTATCTTTACAAGAGAAGGAAGTAGAATTGATTAAAAAATCTTTAGAACGTAACCGCGGAAAAAGAAAGGCTGCAGCAACAGAATTAGGTATTTCTGAACGAACGCTTTACCGTAAAATAAAACAGTACGATCTTTAAAATAAAATGAACCCCATTTCAATGAGATACCTTAAAAAATCTATAATCTTTATACTGCCCGTCATCTTACTTTTAAGCTGTGGTGTATATAATTTTACCGGTGGTAATGTTGGCGAAGCGAAAACATTTAAAGTAAATTACTTTCAAAACTATGCCACCCAGAGTCCCGGTTCTACATTTGAACCAGGGGTAGATAGAGATTTCACTTTAGCATTACAAGACAGAATATTAAATCAGACCAGTTTAGATCTTATTTCTTCTGGTAATCCAGATCTATTATACGAAGGCGAAATAACCGAATATAAGATTTCACCAATGTCTGCAACTGCTGCTCAAACAGCTGCACAAAACAGACTATCGATACGAGTAAAAGTGCGTTTTTACAATCAACTGAAAGAAGATGCTGCTTTTGATCAGAGTTTTTCATTCTTTTATGATTATCCCGCAGACACACAACTAGCAAGCATAAAGAGTGAAGCCCACGAGATAATTTTCGAAAGGCTAACACAAGATATTTTCAACGCCTCATTGGCAGATTGGTAGATTACATGAACGTTAAGGACTTTACATATTTTCTAGAACATCCTACCAAAGTGGTAGAACCTATACATACAAAACACCTAGAAGATATTATTGCCGAATATCCTTATTTTCAAGCTGCTCGTGCCTTACATTTAAAAGGATTAAAAAATTTAAATAGCTACAAATACAACAAAGCACTTAAAGTAACTGCTGCCTACACCACAGACAGAGATGTACTTTTTGAGTTTATAACCTCTAAAGATTTTTTACAATATGATGGTGATATCTCTAAAGAGAATATCGTAGCACCAGAAAGTAAAGAAGAGATCATTGAAACTGAAGAAAAGGAGGAAATCTCAGAAAACAATCATATTGAGATAGTTAAAGAAGTAGAAGAAGTTACAGAAACCGAAATCGAAGCTGAAAATTCTATTTCAAAAGATGAAATTATAGCTGTAGAAGAAAATGATTTTCCTACAAAAGAAATAGCTATAGCATCTTTAATTACACCATCTATAGATAAGCCACTACCACAAGACGAGCATGATGCTGACCAAATACTAGACCCTGAATTATTTCAAACTAAAAACCCAGCAAACACCGAAGAAGAAAATGCCCTTGATATAGGTCAGCCTTTAACTTTCGATGCCAAAGAGAAGTACTCTTTTTCTGAATGGTTAAGTCTCGCATCTAAAAAAACCATTAGAAGAATCTCAAGAAGATATTGTTAAGATTCAGAAAGAAGAAATTATTGAGAAAGAACCCGAGGTAAGAGAAAGTAATATTAAAAAGACCGTACAAAAGGTAAAAGAGCTTACAATTACTCCGAAACCTATTAGAAAACCAAAGGTTAAAAGTGAAGCGATTAAAAAGAAATACGACCGTATAGATAAGTTTATAGCTTCAAACCCTAAAATAGTGCCCACCGAACAAAATACCGTTATAGACATTTCAAAGTCCTCTAGAATTGACCATAATGAGCTGATGACAGAGACTTTAGCGAGGGTTTATCTAGAGCAAAAAAAGTATAAAAACGCAATTCAGGCTTACAAAATTTTAATTTTGAAATATCCAGAAAAAAGTAGTTTCTTTGCAGACCGAATAAAAGCGGTAGAAAAACTACGAAAAGATAATAAATAATTTAATAATGAGTACATTTTCAATTTTCCTAATACTTATCATTGTCGTTTGCTTATTGTTAATATTAGTGATCATGGTACAGAATCCAAAAGGTGGCGGACTTTCTTCTTCTTTTGGTGGAGGAGGCAACCAAGTTGTTGGTGGAGTTAAAAAAACAGGTGACTTTTTAGATAAAAGTACATGGACTCTAGCAGGTTTATTAATAGTTTTAATCTTAGCATCTAATGTTGCCCTTAAAGGTAATTATGGTGATGCAGATTCAAAATTATTACAAGGTGATGATATCGAAACTGTAGTGCCAGAAACACTACCAGAGGCAGTAACACCTCCTGTAACTAATGATGAAACACCTTCAGAATAGATTATAAAATTTTTAGTACATAATATTTAAATGCCAGCTTGTCATAAGCTGGCATTTTTCGTTTACAATTTGTCAGTAAACAGGCAATGGCATAATTTCTGCCTTTACAATATCACGAAACTAAAAATCAATTTAAAAATTAATAATTATGGCTAAAGTTAATATCAAACCATTGGCAGACCGAGTTCTTATCGAGCCAATGGCAGCTGAAACTAAGACTGCGTCTGGACTTTATATTCCTGATACTGCAAAAGAGAAACCACAGAAAGGTAAAGTTGTAGCCGTGGGTCCTGGAACAAAAGATGACAGTGTTACCGTTAAAGTTGGTGATACCGTTCTTTACGGAAAATACGCCGGAACTGAATTGAAGTTAGAAGGTACAGATTACTTGATGATGAGAGAAAGTGATATTCTTGCTATAATCTAAAAATAGCAACTGGCTGCTGACTTTTAGTCATTAGTCATTGAATTTTCATTTAAAAAAATTAATAATTTTCTTGACTTTATGCCCAGTGCAAAAAGTCATAAATCAAAATAAAATTAAAAATGGCAAAAGATATTAAGTTTGATATAGATGCAAGAGACGGCCTTAAAAGAGGTGTTGATGCATTGGCAAATGCTGTAAAAGTAACATTAGGCCCAAAGGGTAGAAACGTTATTATCAGTAAATCATTTGGTGCACCACAAGTAACTAAAGATGGTGTTACCGTAGCAAAAGAAATCGAATTAGCTGATCCATTAGAAAACATGGGTGCTCAAATGGTAAAGGAAGTTGCTTCTAAAACCAATGATTTAGCTGGTGACGGTACTACTACTGCTACAGTTTTAGCTCAAGCTATCGTTAAAGAAGGTTTGAAAAACGTTGCTGCAGGTGCAAACCCAATGGATTTAAAAAGAGGTATCGACAAAGCTGTTGAAGCTATCGTTGCCGATTTAGCTAAGCAAGCTAAAAAAGTTGGTGATTCTTCTGAAAAAATTAAACAAGTCGCTTCTATCTCAGCTAACAACGACGAAACTATTGGCGATTTAATCGCAAAAGCTTTCGGTAAAGTTGGTAAAGAAGGGGTTATTACCGTTGAAGAAGCTAAAGGAACAGATACGTATGTTGATGTTGTTGAAGGTATGCAGTTCGACAGAGGTTACCTTTCTCCATATTTCGTAACCGATTCTGAAAAGATGGTTTCTGAATTAGAGAGTCCTTACATCTTATTGTTCGACAAGAAAATTTCTTCAATGAAAGATTTACTTCCTGTATTAGAGCCAGTTGCTCAATCAGGTAAGCCTTTATTAATTATCGCTGAAGATGTTGATGGTGAAGCATTAGCTACATTGGTTGTAAACAAATTAAGAGGTTCTTTAAAAATTGCCGCTGTTAAGGCTCCAGGTTTTGGTGACCGTAGAAAAGCAATGTTAGAAGATATCGCAATCTTAACTGGCGGTACTGTTATTTCTGAAGAAAGAGGTTTCTCTTTAGACAACACTACTCTTGATATGTTAGGTACTTGTGAAAAAGTACAGATCGACAAAGACAATACAACTATCGTTAACGGTGGTGGTGTTGCAAAAGATATTAAAACTAGAGTTAACCAAATCAAATCTCAAATCGAGACAACTACATCTGATTACGATAAAGAAAAACTACAAGAACGTCTAGCTAAATTGGCTGGCGGTGTTGCAGTACTTTACGTAGGTGCAGCTTCTGAAGTTGAAATGAAAGAGAAAAAAGACCGTGTTGATGATGCATTACACGCTACAAGAGCTGCCGTTGAAGAAGGTATTGTTGCTGGTGGTGGTGTTGCATTGGTAAGAGCTAAATCTGTTCTTAGCAAGGTTTCTACTGAAAATGAAGATGAGGCTACAGGTTTACAAATCGTAGCCCGTGCTGTTGAAGCGCCATTAAGAACTATCGTTTCTAACGCTGGTGGTGAAGGCTCTGTAGTAATCGCAAAAATCTTAGAAGGAAAAGGAGATTTCGGTTATGATGCAAAATCAGAACAGTATGTTGATATGATGAAAGCTGGTATTATTGATCCTGCTAAAGTAACTAGAGTAGCATTAGAAAATGCAGCTTCTGTTGCTGGTATGATTCTTACTACTGAATGTGCTTTAACTGACATCAAAGAAGATTCTCCTGCAGGTCCACCAATGGGTGGCGGTATGCCAGGAATGATGTAGTGGCGAGGCGCCACAGCCAATAATTAATTGGGTTGCGCAGTCAATATAATTTAAAACCGCTCTTGATATTTCAAGAGCGGTTTTTTTTGTTTCAAATATGAGCAAAAAAAAACCACCTTCTTTATTTACAGAAGGTGGTTTTATCGTCCATACGGTATTGCCTTCTAAAGGCATTAACCTGACTACTTCTTTTTAGGAGCAGCTTTCGGAGCAGCCTTTTTTCCAGCTTTTGCCGGAGAAGATTTTGCAGCTGGTTTCCCTGCTGATTTTGCTTGTGCCATTGTTATAGAATTTAAGATAAATCTATAGCTAATGTATTTCAGATTATGATCCGTGATAATCACGTTGGCAAAAAATTAACTAAAATTTATTATCCGATTTTCAACTCGAAATTACACCCAAATAAAAGCAGTACTTACTACTTGTTTTCATGGTGTTTTCCATCATCAGAATTATCTTCCCTATACAAACAACATGGGTGAACGCTATTATAAGCTTCATCTGTTGCTTTTAACTCTTTGGTATCATGACCAACTGCAACGATAGCTGTTTTAATCTTCATGGCATCAGTTTTACGCTCATCCATAATAATTGCTAATTGATGTGTTGGTATATCCCAATTTGCATATTTTACACCTTTTACATTTAGTGCAGCTTCTTCTATACGCTCTTTACACATGGCACATCTACCATTAACGTCAAAAGTCATTTTCTTGTTCTTGTCTTGCGCATAGGTTACTACCGCCATTAGCATCATTGCTATTGATAAAATTGTTGCTTTCATAGTTTTATATTAATCGTTAGTTACTGAATTTTAAATCTGAATCCGCCATAGAACATTCTTCCCATAATTGGCGCATATACTATGGTTGTATCAAAATTGGGACCAAAAGGGTCGTTTGCCCCTAATACCGGATTATTTTGTTGTTCTCCAGTTAAATTCTCACCACCTATATATAGCTCTATGGTATTAGAAAACACCTTGGTTATTTGGGCGTTCATCAAATTATAGGGTGATGAATATTCGCCTAATTGATACGCCGGCTCATTAACACTGGTATCGGGCAATCTCATTTTTCCTAAAGCATGCAAGGTATAATCGAACTTCCATTTTGCACCGTTTTCTTTTGCTTCGGTCTCATACCCTAAGTTAACAAAAAAGCGGTTTTGAGCAAGTAATGGTTTTTGTAAATTTCCAATGTTATAATCTGTAGATACATCATAAAACTTATAAGATGTTCTAAAATTTAAACGGGTTAAAAGTTCGTAATTTACCTCGACTTGAAAACTCTTGGCACTACTATCTCCATCTAAATTATAAAATGAAACCTCTTGTGGATTTTCCCAATCTACTACAATTTGATTTTCGAAATCGGTGATGTAATAATCCAACGAAATATCCCCTTTTTTATTTAAAAAATTGAATCCCTGTAAAAAGCTTACTCCGTAATTCCAAGCATCTTCCGGGTCTAAACCATATACTTTACCACCTGTATCATCAATATTAATTTGCCTTGCAGATGCAAACAACTGCTGATTCTCGGCAAAAATATTTGCAGCTCTTTTACCTCTACCAAACGAACCTCTTAGACTGCCTTTTTCCCATGGGGTATATCTTATATGAAATCTAGGTGTCACAAAAGTTCCTAACCTATTATGGTTATCTACTCGCAAACCAGCTGTAAGACTCACCTTTTCTAAATTCTCATAACTATATTCAAAAAATGCCCCTACAGATGTATCGTCTCTAGAGTAATCTGTTGCCGTAACCATTTCATCATAACCATCATAAGCAAAGGTAATTCCGGTTTTAAACTTATTTCTGGTATCACCGATTATAGAATTGAAAAGTAAATTACTATACAAACTTTCATGATTGATATCATAAGTTCTAAAGCCGAAATATGAATCTTGCTTATGTAAACTGTATGATGTTTGAAAGCCTAAACTCTGAAAGGGCAATTCTGGAAAAACATAACCCAATTTTAATGAAGTATCGAACCTACGTGTATTAATTTCACTACCCCATGAGTTCGTTGTGAATTTATCTACATTAGGATTAAAATCTACTTGCCCTACTTGTTTTTCATCATTTAAAAAACGAACATTAAAAAAACTAACCCAACCTTTTTCTGCATCTTGATATTGCCAACGGTTCATAACATTTATTTGATCCGCCAAAGGAGCATCTAAAAATCCGTCTTCATTATTATCTTCTTTTTGTGTCCTCTTGTTTCCATGAATATATAACCCTGTACTCCACTTGTCGGTTAACTTTCTATTAAAATGTGTATTCAGCTCATAACGCCCATTTTGGTTTGCATATCCATTTACAAAAACAGCATTATCAGTTAATGGTTTTACCAGTTCTGTGTTTATTTGTCCCGATATACTTTCATAACCATTAACAACACTACCTGCACCCTTTGTAATTTGAATACTCTCGATCCAAGTACCAGGTGTAAACGTTAATCCGTATGCTTGTGATGCTCCACGAACCATAGGAATATTTTCTTGGGTTATCAATAAATACGGACTCGTTAAGCCCAACATCTGTATTTGCTTGGTACCGGTTAATCCGTCTGAAAGATTTACATCAATAGCCGGATTCGTTTCAAAGCTCTCTGCCAAATTACAGCATGCTGCTTTCAATAATTCTGCACTATTTACAGTGATGACATTCTGCGGACTGAAATACGTTTTTTGAATAGCATCTCGCTCTTGCTGCACTACAACCTCATCTAATTCATTCGATGGTTTTAAACTAACACGAATTGTCTTTGGTTCATTTATAGTTAATGTATCAGTTTCAAAACCAACATAACTAATTATCAATTTATTAAATTCCTTTGCATACGGAATTGAAAATTTGCCATCAAAATCTGTCACTACTCCCGTTTGAGAGTCTTTCCAATAGACATTTGCACCAGGTAAACTTAAGGCATTAGACCCTTCAGAATCTAATACCACACCTTCTACCCTATCTTGAGAGAAAGCAAACCACGGCAACATGGTCATTATTATTACTATTATATATTTATTCATTTAATTTTTTATTCAACTTGATTAATCAATTTTTGCTGCTCGTAATCGTAATGCATTTGCTATCACTGAAACAGAACTAAAACTCATAGCCAAAGCGGCGATCATAGGCGAAAGTAACAACCCGAAAAACGGATATAAAACTCCTGCAGCTATAGGGATACCAACGGTGTTATAAATAAGTGCAAAAAATAAATTCTGCTTGATATTCTTCATCACTGCTTTACTGAGATTATGCGCTTTTACAATACCATGTAAATCACCTTTAACCAACGTAATAGTAGCACTTTCAATAGCTACATCTGTACCAGTACCCATAGCAATACCCACATCACTTTTTGCCAATGCAGGCGCGTCATTTATACCGTCGCCAGCAACAGCCACTTTTTTACCTTCTGACTGTAAACGTTCAACAACAGCCAACTTATCTTGAGGAAGCATCCCCGCTTTAAAATCTGCTAAATTCAATTGTTCGGCTACAGCCTTTGCCGTATCATAATTATCACCCGTTAACATGATTACCGAGATACCAGATTTTTGAAGCGCTTCAATTGCCTTTTTACTAGTCTCTTTAATTTGATCACCAATAGCCACAAAACCTACAGCATTACCATCGATTGCTACATAAGAAACTGTTTTACCTTGCCTTTGATGCGCAGCAACAACTACTTGTAAATTCTCAGGAATAGCCACTTTAGCCTCTACCATCATTTTATCATTTCCTAAAACAATAGCTTCGCCATTAATTTTACCAGAAACCCCCATACCTGTGATAGAGTTGAAATCATCAACTTTTAATATATCTACATTTTGAGATTTTCCATAATTAACGATGGCATCTGCCAATGGGTGCTCACTTAACTGATTTAAAGAAACGATATACCGCAGCACCTTTTCATTATCAATTTCTGCAATGCTTCCTACTTTTTCTACTGATGGCTTCCCTTCGGTTATAGTTCCTGTTTTATCTATAATTAGCGTATCAATTTTATCCATACGCTCAAGTGCTTCTGCATTTTTAATCAACACACCAGATTGCGCTCCTTTACCCACACCTACCATTACTGACATCGGTGTTGCCAAACCTAAGGCACAAGGGCAAGCTATAATCAATACCGCAATGGCATTAACCAATGCAAATACATAAGCGGGATCAGGACCAAAAATGACCCAAACTATAAAAGTTACAATAGAAATAAAGACAACAGCAGGTACAAAATAACCAGATATTTTATCTGCCAGTTTTTGAATTGGTGCCTGACTACGACTAGCCTTGTTCACCATATCGATGATTTGAGACAATAAGGTATCTGCCCCTACTTTCTCAGCGGTCATTATAAAAGAACCCTTACCATTTATAGTACCTGAACTTATTATATCGCCGACTACTTTCTGAACTGGAACAGGCTCGCCCGTAATCATAGATTCATCAACCGTGCTCTCCCCTTCATAAATACTACCATCTACAGGTATTTTATCGCCTGGTTTTACACGTAGCAAATCACCTTTTGAAATCTGGTCAATAATTATGCTCACTTCTTTACCGTCTACAATTTTTACAGCTTTATTAGGCGCTAATTTCAACAGTTCTTTTACCGCAGAATTGGTTTTACTATGTGCGCGAGCTTCTAATAACTGACCAAATAAAACTAAAGTCAAAATCACCGTAGCAGCTTCGAAATAAACATGAACTGTACCTTGATCTGTTTTAAATTGAGGTGGAAAAAAATCGGGTACCAAAATAGCGAATACACTAAACAACCACGCCACACCTGCACCAATACCAATTAATGTAAACATGTTCAAATTCCATGTTTTAACTGAACGATAGGCACGTTCAAAAAACATCCACGTTGCATAAAACACCACAGGTATCGACAACGCAAATTGTACCCAATTCCAATATTTTAAGCTCAAGATATTCTGAAGCGGATTATTAGGTATCATTTCTGACATTGCAATAAGAAAGATTGGCAACGTAAACCCTACTGCTATTTTAAACTTATTTAGCAGTTTCTTATAACTCTTTTCTTCGGCGGAAATATCTGCTTGCTTCGGAACCAGATCCATACCACAAATTGGGCAATCGCCAGGTTCATCACTATTTACCTCAGGATGCATTGGGCACGTATACTCTTGACCCTTATTTGTTGTAGCACTTGCCTCTTCAACCAAATCCATACCACAAACCGGGCAGTCTCCAGCTTCCTCATATGTTTTTTCTCCTTCGCAATGCATAGGACAGTAAAAAACACCATTTCCGTTCTCGACCGCTTTAGGTTTTGTAGCCTCATGTATCGGAGCACCGAGTTCATGGATAGAATAATGTCCCCCATCAGCTTCCATAGCCGCCTTTAGAGTTTTCAACGGAATATGATCATCCATCTCTAGCACAGCTTCAGCCTTTTCTAAATTCACCGCAGCATTCTTTACTCCGTCTATTTTAGCTAAGGTTTGCTCGACATGACCTCTGCAGCCATTGCAGGTCATTCCAACTATAGTATATGTATGTTCCATAATGAGATTATGATTTCTTCCAGTTATTACAAACTGTTTCTACTATTTAAACTAATCGTATACACTAAACTTTTATAAAATCTATACATAAAACAAAAACGACTACACATAAGGCAGACTTGCTTTACAGCTCAGTCAATGAAAAAGATAATTAGTTAAAAGTAGTACTTGATTACACTGTATTTGCGAACTAACGCTTACTATCAGTTTAAATCAAATCAAGAAAACTTGGTGTAGAATATTTAAATCTTTAGCCAATATAGGCGGCGGATATGAATCAAAATCGATATTCTCATCTGTAGTTTCTTCAAACAAGCCTATATAAGAACTTGTAAAAGAGATTAAGAATACCTGTTGTGAAAAATCAAAATTAGAAATATCATGTGTCAAATCATCTTGACCTTGCATGGTAAAAGCTTCATTATTACAACAATGCTTTTTAACTATAGGTGTATCTTCTAATAAAGACAAACCAGCTTCCATACCACAATCATCTGCATGATCAAACAATGCTATATCCATAACACGACCCATACACAAATGCTTTTCTACTGTCCAAGAAATTGTAGACAGTAACAATAGCATTGCCATTAGTACAGAAAAAAGTTTATGTAGCAATTGTTTCACATTACAAAATTACAAAATATTGAATAGCAAAGCGCTTATACTGCATTTCTTTAACTAAACTTTGCTATAAGAAATACCTTACAACGAATTAATCCATAAAAAACGATATATATAGTATACGAATTGCAATAATTTCAAGCTAACAGTGTTAAGACATTAACAAAACAATAATCATTAACAGGTTTAACACTAACTATTTAAATTAAAAATCATGAGAAAACATTTAAAATACACATTTCTAATATGCACAATTGCCCTTTTTGTAGGTAGTTGTAGTTCTGACGACGGTTCAGTTTTTGATACTCCATTACCAGATGATACCACAGGAGATGATGGCGCTGATGACTCTGATGAGCCAGAAGTGGCTACGATAGTTTTTAACGAAGCATTACCTTCTGTAAACATTACAACAGCATCTGCGAGCGGAGAAGCAGGCACAAACGTTACAGGTAGAGTTATTTTTACTTCGGACGCTACTACACAACGTAGAATGTATATTACTCAAAATTATTTAGGACAAGGAGAAATGCCTTTTAGTTCTTTTGATTTGGTGAGTGATGATTTAACTAAAGCTTTAAAAGCTGATGGTTCTATAGATTTAGACGGTGCCACTAAGAAAGAAATTGATTTTTCTTTTCCTCTTCCAGTGCCAGATATTGACAACGGAGAAATTGTATATACTTTCTGGACAACAACTGGCAAAGGAGATTTTAGAGATAGCGAAAAAAGATTGGCTTTAGGTGCTGGTCAAATTACCGTAACTGTTGGTTCAGGTGCAAACCCAGCTGCCGCGGTTAGAGAATTTAACGATGTAAAATTATTTGCTCCAGATGTAAATGGTAACACAGAAACATTCTTTTCTTTATTAAATGAAACAGTTTACAAGATCAACGTAGGTCCTGAATTTAGAGCATTCTGGGATTTCGGATATTACTACGGTGCTTCTGGCGTTTCTGCCGATGACAATGCTTCATTTGCTTCTACAGAACAATATGATGCATCTTTCGGATTTGATGTTGAAGGCTTAGAGCCAGGTGCAGACGAAGAAAATTCAGCAACAGAAACTTTGAACCAAATGTTTTTTGCCACTTCTACCACTACAGATGCAACTGCATTTGACGCTATAACATTATCTGGCGATATCAGTTTTACAGCAACTCCTGATGCTCAAAAAATTACTAACCTAAGTGTAGGTGATGTTATTGAATTCGTTGACAACTACGGTAAAAAAGGATTAATAAAAGTTACTGCCATACAACCAGGATTTGGCAATGCTGACTTTATTGAATTCGATGTTAAGATTCAACCATAAGTTTTACAAATAAAATTTAGTTTTAAAAGAGGATGTTTTTAAAAACATCCTCTTTTTTTGTTTTTGAGCACACAGACACATTACAACAATATGTATTTTTGTAAAAAAAAAGTTATGTTCGACGCACTTCGCCCTAAAGTAAGTTCCATTATAGACTCAAATAAAACTCCCGATGCTAAAATGCAAGACATCTGCGAGCTTTTAAAAGCCAATGTTCCGCATTATGACTGGGTAGGGTTTTATTTCAAGAACGGCGATAAGCCAGAACTTAAATTAGGTTCTTATGCTGGTGCGCCAACCGACCACACTATTATCCCCTTCGGAAAAGGAATTTGCGGTCAAGTAGCTGAAAGCAATGAGAATTTTGTAGTACCAGACGTTCAGGCTCAAGACAACTACATCGCATGTAGCATTACCGTTAAAGCAGAGATAGTAGTACCGTTATTCGTTAACGGTGAAAACATTGGTCAAATAGACATCGATTCTAACACTCCCGACCCATTTACAAAGACAGATGAGACATTTTTAGAATTCGTAAATTTTGAAGTAGCCAAAATTCTTTAAAACTTTAGGCTTTTTGTTGATAAACTAGCTCATTTTATAACTGCAAAAAAAGTACTTTTGCTTGCTTATTAAAAACATTTAAGCATCATACAATGAGCAGTGTAAAAAAAGCGTCTTCAGCCTTAATTTCAGTTTTTCATAAAGACGGATTAGAGCCAATAGTAAGAAAATTTCAAGAATTAGGAATCACTATTTACTCCACCGGAGGAACCGAAAAATTCATAACTGATTTAGGTATCGACGTTGTTCCTGTAGAAGACGTAACTAGCTACCCATCTATTCTTGGTGGCAGAGTTAAGACCTTACACCCAAAAGTATTTGGTGGCATTTTGAACAGACAGGATAATGAAAGTGATGTTGCTCAACTAGCAGAATTTGAAATTCCACAAATAGATATCGTTATTGTTGATTTGTATCCGTTTGAAAAAACAGTTGCTAGTGGTGCTTCTGAACAAGATATTATCGAAAAAATAGATATAGGGGGAATTTCTCTTATTCGTGCCGCAGCTAAAAACTTTAAAGATGTTACCTGTGTTTCTTCAATGGAAGATTATGCTGAATTTCTTGATGTTGTTTCTGCTGACAATGGTAACATTAGCATAGAAGACAGAAAGCATTTTGCTGCTAAGTCTTTTAATGTTTCTTCTAATTACGATACTGCTATATTCAACTATTTCAATAAAAACCATGATATCGCCGCTTTAAAAGTTAGCGAAACTCAAGGTAAAGTTTTACGTTATGGCGAGAACCCACACCAAAAAGGGTTCTTCTTCGGAGATTTCGATGCTATGTTCTCTAAATTACACGGTAAAGAATTATCATACAACAACCTTTTAGATGTTGATGCTGCAGTTAATTTGATGTTGGAATTTAAAAATGACGCTCCGACTTTCGCAATACTTAAACACAACAATGCCTGCGGACTTTCGCAAAGAGAAACTTTACACCAAGCTTATGTTGACGCTTTAGCCGGTGATCCTGTTTCTGCTTTTGGTGGCGTTCTTATCAGTAATAAAGAAATTGATAAAGCTACGGCAGAAGAGATTCACAAATTATTCTGCGAAGTTGTTATTGCACCAAGTTATAATGCGGAGGCTCTTGAGATATTAAAAGGAAAGAAGAACAGAATTATTCTTATACAGAATGAAGTTGAAATGCCAGACATGCAAGTAAGAACATGCTTGAACGGTATGCTTCTTCAAGAAAAGGATCATAAAACAGATACGCTTGCAGATTTAACAAATGCGACCAACACAAAGCCTACAGAACAAGAATTAGAAGATTTAATTTTTGCATCTAAACTTTGTAAGCACACGAAGTCAAATACTATCGTCATCGCAAAAAACAAACAACTTTGCGCAAGTGGCACTGGGCAGACTAGTAGAGTTGATGCTTTAAACCAAGCAATACACAAAGCACAGACCTTTAATTTCGACCTAAAAGGGTCGGTTATGGCAAGTGATGCTTTCTTCCCTTTCCCTGATTGTGTGGAGATTGCAGACAAAGCCGGGATCACTAGTGTTATTCAACCAGGTGGATCTATTAAAGACCAATTGAGTGTAGATTATTGTAACGAGCACAAAATTTCAATGGTCATGACAGGCACACGTCATTTCAAACATTAATTTCATTACTTTTGTCGATGAAATACACCCTTTTATCTAAAATTTAAACAGCACATATGGGATTTTTTGATTTCTTGACCGAGGAAATAGCTATAGATTTAGGTACAGCGAACACCCTTATTATTCATAATGACAAGGTAGTTGTCGATAGCCCTTCCATCGTTGCCAGAGATAGAATTAGCGGAAAAATCATTGCAGTTGGTAAAGAAGCCAACATGATGCAAGGTAAAACCCATGAGAATATAAAAACAATTAGACCGTTGAAAGATGGTGTAATTGCTGATTTTGATGCATCTGAAAAGATGTTGATGATGTTCATTAAGAACATTCCGGCATTAAAGAAAAAATGGTTTCCACCAGCATTACGTTTGGTGATCTGTATACCTTCTGGTATTACCGAAGTTGAAATGCGTGCGGTAAAAGAATCTGCCGAACGTGTAAACGGTAAAGAAGTATATCTAATTCATGAACCAATGGCTGCGGCTATAGGTATCGGTTTAGATATTATGCAACCGAAAGGAAACATGATTGTTGATATAGGTGGTGGTACTACTGAAATTGCAGTTATCGCTTTAGGTGGTATTGTTTGTGATAAATCGGTAAAAATTGCAGGTGATGTATTTACGAATGACATCATTTATTACATGCGTACACAACACAACTTATACGTTGGTGAAAGTACAGCTGAAGCAATTAAAATTGAAATAGGTTCTGCAACTGAAGATTTACAGTCTCCACCAGATGAAAAATCTGTACAAGGGCGTGATTTGTTGACTGGAAAACCAAAGCAAGTTCAAATATCTTACAGAGAAATAGCGAAGGCTTTAGATAAATCTATTCTGCGTGTTGAAGATGCGGTTATGGAAACACTATCGCAGACTCCCCCAGAATTAGCTGCCGATATTTACAATACAGGTATTTACCTTGCGGGTGGTGGTTCTATGTTACGTGGATTGGATAGAAGGTTGTCTCAAAAAACCGACCTACCAGTTTATATTGCTGAAGATCCATTACGTGCCGTAGTACGTGGTACAGGTATTGCATTAAAGAATTTAGAACGCTACAAGAGCATATTAATTAAGTAAGAAGTTCATTTTACGAACTGCTTCTTAAATAATGGCAGAAAACCTTGAAGAAATTTCAAGAGCAATTTAGTATTGAATATTGATAGAACTTCGAGGCAAGCCTCGAAGTAGCTTGCCTAACGGCAGTCAGGTTTAAATCTCGATTATCGAGTAAAAATTTAAGGGTGAATGCAACAGATCATAAATTTTCTAATTAGGTATAAGATATTCTTACTTTACCTTTTTCTGTTATTGATTTCATGCATTTTTACGTTTCAATCGCATTCGTACCATCAATCTAAATTTTTAAATTCCTCTAACTATATTTCAGGAAGTATCTATACTTTTTCAGATAATGTAACTTCATATTTTGGCTTAAGGGAAGAAAACAACAAGCTTGTTGAAGAAAATAAAAGACTTAGAGATAAGCTCTTTAACAATGTAGTTCTTTCACCTTCACTAATAGATTCTACTTCTGTAGACTATGAAGTAGTAAGAGGTCGTGTCATCAACAACAGTTATGCCGACCAGCGTAACTACATCACTATCAACAAAGGTAAAAATGATAGTATCGTACAAGATATGGGTGTTATTACAGACAAGGGTATTTTAGGTATCGTTGAAAATACATCAGATAAATTTTCTACCGTACAGAGTATTTTAAGTGACAAATCGAACATAAATGCAAAAATCAAAAACTCTAATCACTTTGGATCTTTAGTTTGGGAGAATACCACAGATTATAATGTTGTTCAATTAATCGACATTCCAAGACTGGTACCACTTACCATTGGTGACACCATTGTTACAGGAGCCATGAGTAGCATCTTCCCAGAAAACATTCCTATTGGTACGATTAAAAGATTTGATTTAGATAACTCAAAAAGTTTCTATTTTATAGATGTAGAACTTTTCAATGATATGACAAATATTGACAATATTTATATCATTAGAAATTTGAACCGTAAAGAGGTTTTAGAATTAGAAGCAGAAACAGAAGCCAATGATTAATAGTACTTCATTTTTAATTGTGCTCCGATTTATTTTATTGGTACTACTGCAAGTGCTAGTATTCAATAAGCTGAATTTCTTTGGCTATATAAATCCGCTAATCTATATTCTTTTCCTGTATTGGTATCCTATCAAACAAAATAGAACTACCTTTATAATACTATGTTTTTTCTTAGGATTATGCGTAGATATTTTTTCTGACACACTTGCCATAAACGCAGCAGCTACCGTTACCATAGCTTATCTTCGACCAACCATTATGCGTTTTATCTTTGGTGTCAATTATGAATTTCAAAGTTTTAAGTTAAACAACAGTACAAAGGCACAACAATTCACGTTTTTAGCGTTATTGATTATAATACATCACTTGGTATACTTCACCTTAGAAATTTTCAGCTTTTCAAACAGCTTGTTAATTTTACAAAAAACGGTAATTGTTAGTATTTCCACATTGATTTTAGGCATGTTGTTCAGTACATTATTCAGCAGTAAAAAAGAATGAGAAAAATTCTTTTATCATTAATTATAGTTGTCATCGCAATTACCTTTTTGGGAAGGCTATCCTATTTGCAAATTTTTAGTTTTTCTGCAGAGCAAGTTTTAGAAGATCCAGCAATTAAAGCGATATACGATTATCCTGAAAGAGGCTACATTTATGATCGTAACGGTTATCTTTTAGTAGGGAATGATCCTGCTTATGATGTAATGGTTATCCCTAGAGAAGTTCAACCTTTAGACACCCTTGAGTTTTGCGGGCTATTAGGAATTGACAAAGAGAAATTCATTGAAAAACTAAGAAGAGCCAGAGTATATTCACCAAGACTACCTTCTGTATTGGTGCCACAACTTTCTAAACAAGATTACGCAAAGCTGCAAGAGAAAATGCGTAAGTATAAAGGCTTCTATATTCAAAAAAGATCTTTACGTTATTACGACACTCCTAGTGCTGCAAATGTCTTAGGCTATATTAGCGAAGTTAACGAAGGGGATTTAGCAGTCAACAAATATTATGTTCAAGGTGAACTGAAAGGTAGAACGGGAGTCGAACGTTACTACGAAGATTTATTAAGAGGTAGAAAAGGTGTACAATACATTCAGAAAGATAGATTCAATAGAGATATCGGTCCGTATAAAAATGGAACTATAGATACGCTACCTGAACAAGGAAAACAAATAAGCATTACCATTGACAAAGCGCTACAAGAATATGGCGAGTTGTTGATGAATGGTAAGCGAGGTGGAATTGTTGCAATTGAACCGGCAACTGGCGAAATTCTTTCTATGATTTCTGGACCAACCTATGACCCTGCTCTTTTAGTTGGTAGAGAACGTTCTAAAAATTATACGAAACTATATAATGATACGATAGCGAACCCTACTTGGGATCGCTCAATCCATGCACAACAACCTCCAGGATCGCCATTTAAGACGCTAAATGCTTTAATAGCTTTACAAGAAGGTGTTCTAGATGAAAATACGACCATACAATGTTACCACGGGTTTTACGTAGGCAAGAAAAAAAGAGGTTGTCACTGTGGTGGTGGTTTACGAAGTTTGAATAAAGGCATATCGCAATCATGTAATGCTTATTTCGCAGGAGCATTCAGAAAAATATACGAAAAGTTCGAAACTACGGATGAAGGCATGGATGTGTGGGAAAAACACATGAAAAGCTTTGGTCTAGGTGATTATTTGGGTTATGATTTACCATTCGGACAAAAAGGACGTATACCGAACAAAGAATATTACGATAAATGGTATGGCGATAATAGATGGAGTTCTTCTTATATCATCTCTAATGCTATTGGGCAAGGTGAAATTTTAGCGACACCTGTTCAGTTGGCAAATATGACAGCTGCTATTGCTAATAGAGGTCACTATTTCACTCCTCATATTTTAAAGAAAATAGAAGGAAAGGATATCACCGAACCAAAATTTACCGAAGCCAAACACACCACAATAGATCCTAAATATTTTGAACCAGTAGTACAAGGTATGGCAGATGTGTATGTAAGTGGTACAGCTAGATGGTTGCAAATACCAGGTATCGCAGTTGCAGGTAAAACAGGTACTGCCGAGAATTTCACTAAAATAGATGGTGTACGTACACAATTGACCGATCACTCGGTTTTCATAGCGTTCGCACCCGTCGATAATCCTAAAATTGCAATAGCGGTTTATATTGAAAATGGATATTTTGGATCTAGATATGCTGGTCATATCGCCACATTAATGATCGAAAAATACCTTAAAGGTGAAATCACCTTAAAGACCCTTGAAAAGAGAATGCTAGAAAAAACACTAGAAGCAGAATACGCGAAACCCTACAGTGGGGAGGAGTTTAAAATAAACGAGCGTGTCTGGTAGAAGCATCTTAAAAAGAATAGACTGGTTGAGTGTATTTATCTATTTTGCACTTGTTTTTATTGGCTGGATCAATATTTACTCTAGTACATTTACAGACGAGCATAGCTCCATATTTGACTTCAGTACACTTTACGGAAAACAGTTATTTTTTATAGGCGTTAGTTTAGTTACTGTAGTTGTGGTACTTGCCTTAGAAGTAAATTTCTATGAACGTTTTTCTAGTTTACTATACCTCATTTCTATGGTCTCGCTACTGGGGCTGTTTGTTTTCGGTAAAACGATTGCCGGTGCAACATCTTGGTACGACCTTGGTTTTTTCAACTTACAACCTTCTGAACTTGCAAAAGTAGCTACTGCACTGGCGCTCGCTAAATATCTCAGCGATATACAAACAGATATTAAACGTAGAAAAGATCAGTTCTATGCACTTCTAATTATACTTATACCAGCTATTTTAATTATACCACAACCAGATCCTGGTAGTGCACTAGTTTTCTTTGCAATGATTTTTGTAATTTTCAGAGAAGGTTTACCTCTATACTATTTAGTTATTCTATTAAGTTTTATTCTCATTTTTGTTATTACTTTAATGTTTGGTACTGTTTGGCTTATTATTGGCCTTGTTTTAATGATCATACTTTTATATGCCTTAAAGCGTAAAACATTAAAAATTCCGGTGATTCCACTTAGTCTTATTAGTGTAGCTGTAATTCTATTCTCGCTTTCGGTAAATTTCGTTTTCAATAATGTCTTTGAGCAACGCCACAGAGATCGATTTGGCATATGGTTACGATTAGAAAAAGACCCGAAAAAACTAGAGCAGATTAGAAAATCTATAGGATACAATACCTATCAATCTGAAAAAGCAATCGAATCTGGCGGATTCTTCGGAAAAGGATTTCTAGAAGGCACCCGTACAAAAGGAGATTTTGTACCTGAACAGCACACCGATTATATTTTTAGTACCGTTGGTGAAGAATGGGGGTTTTTAGGTACTGCAACCGTAATTATTCTATTTACCGTATTATTTCTAAGGCTAATCTCTTTAGCCGAACGACAGAAAAATGCCTTTGCCAGAATGTATGGCTATGGCGTTATATCTATTCTACTCATCCATTATTTCATTAACATAGGTATGGTAATTGGTATTTTACCTACTATTGGTATTCCACTACCCTTTTTTAGTTATGGTGGATCCGGACTCTTATTCTTTACTATTCTACTATTTATTTTCTTAAAGTTGGATACGAATAGATTGAAAGAGAGTTTCTAAAACTTCCACCCAGTAGTATTTTTACTTGCTTCAAAAGCACTTTGCTGCTTTTCTGTTAGTTTGGCAAAAAAATCGATTCCTGTTGCTTTTTCTATATCATCAACAGACACAACAAAATTGCGTAAAGAAGTAAATTGAGGTTTATTTGGCATTAAAAAAGAAAGGGTATAAATCTTATCTCCTTTTTTACGGGCAATGATCTTATAGAAAGTATCAGGCACATCTACATCTTCTTCTCCGATCTCTTCTAATCCACTTTCTAACACTCCGCCAGTAAACACATATAAAGTTCCGTACTGTTTTGCCCAGCGTCTTGTTTGCTGCTCTAAGTCGTTCCAAATACCAGCATTGAACTCTCTGTCTTGCGGACTTATATTACTCGTATAAAAAGTTTCATTGTATGCTTGTAGCGAGAATCTGCGATCACCAGCAGGTAATAAATGTCCACGGTCATAACCCGACCCCTTATAGTTTCGCCAATCTGCAGATTTAGAAGAGACAAATGGATCTTCTATAAAATAAGGGCGCTTTCTATCATCATAGGTCAAATGACTTTTACTAAGTGTATACGCCACCCATTCGGCTTGTTCATAAGGTTCATTGTATGACAAGGTAAAATACTCATGATTTACAATTTCACCTGTTGTTGATGACGGCAGTAATTCTTTCGGAAACTCATTTGTGATAACACCCTCTTCATTTTCAGAATATGTTGCGGGCGTATAAAAGTTTTCAAACAGCCAAAAACCTACAATACAAACAAGAATTAAAATACTATAAAGAGATCCATTTTTTTTGCGGTATGCCATACGCCAAAATTACCTAATTTTGTAAGATATATGGTAAATTACCGACCAATAAAGCTAGTAAACAAAGTCTAAACGAAAGGAAAATTATGATGTTAACTTGGAAAGATGTAATTCATTTTTCAGTGAATGGTAACCCTGAACCTGACAGAAGAGTTGAAAAAACAGAACAGGAGTGGAAAGAGATTTTGACACCTGAACAGTTTAGAGTTACTCGAAAAAAAGGTACTGAAGCTCCGCATTCTGGTGCGCTTTGTACTGCTCACGAAGCTGGTAAGTATGAATGTGTATGTTGTGGCACACCATTATTTGATTCTACTATTAAATTTGAATCTGGTACCGGGTGGCCTAGCTTTACACAACCCATTAAAGAGAATGCTATAAAATACCATAAGGATACAACCTTTGGTATGATACGGGTAGAAGTGATGTGCAATACGTGCGATGCCCATTTGGGACATATATTCCCAGACGGACCAGAACCTAGCGGATTACGCTACTGCATTAATTCTGAATCTATGCAATTAGAAAAGGAGGAAGCTAATGGCTAATACGAATCTAGAAATCGCCACAGTTGGTGGTGGTTGCTTTTGGTGTACCGAAGCGGTATTTCAAGAGGTAAAAGGTATACATAAAGTAGTTTCTGGATATACAGGCGGAAAAGCACCTGGAAGACCAACATACAGAGAAATCTGTTCTGGATTAACAGGTCATGCAGAAGTAGTTCAAGTTACTTTTGACCCCGCTATCATTTCTTATGAAGATATTCTGATTATTTTCATGACAACTCACGACCCTACCTCTCTAAACAGACAGGGTGCCGATGCTGGAACTCAATATCGTTCTGTTATTTATTTTCACAATGACGAACAAGAGAAAAAAGCAAAAATTGTATTGAACGAGATGCAAGCGGTCTATGAAGAACCTATTGTAACTGAATTAAGTCCTTTAGGTATTTTCTATGACGCAGAAGAGGATCATCAAGATTACTACAAGAACAATTCTGAGCAAGGCTATTGCCAGGTGGTTATCAACCCGAAGTTGGCAAAACTTAGACAGTTACATGCCGACAAGCTTTTATCATAGCATGTAGTTCGGTTTATCTTAAGAGACATTCTATTCAACTATAGCAATTTTCTGTTCACCTATAAAAACTTAAAACTTTTTATAGGTGAACTTATTTTTGAGACATCATAACTTTAAAACCTACTTATTATGAATTCTCAAAAATCTTTTTATTACATCGCATTGGGGCTTTTCGCCATCGCTGTTATAGGCTCAATCATCAATTCATTCTTAAACTATGAGATGGTTGCAGAAACATTTACAAAACTTGGCTATCCGGTTTATCTAATTCATGTTCTTGGCGTATTTCAATCTTTAGGTCTTATCTTAATTCTTTTCAACAAATCTCATTGGGCTTTAGAATGGGTATATGCTGGTTTCTTTATGAACTATACATTAGGTGCTTTGGCACATTTAGCCATTAAAGATGGTAATGGAGCATCTGCGGTAGTATGTATTGTACTGCTATTTGTAACATACATTCAAAGTAAAAAAATACGTAACACAAATAATGAGTTAGCTGATTTCGGGAAACCTGAGCACGCTAAATTCATTTAGAAAATTAGCACATAAAAAAAGCCGCTATATAAGTTATATAGCGGCTTTACTTTTTTATAAAATAAGAACTCTAGTTCTTAACACTAGCTAGTTTACCTTGCTTAATGTTATTCATTTTTAAATCTTCTAATACGTTTACAGCTTCTTCAACATAAACATCTTTTGCTAAATTTTTATGCCATCTGTTACGCTTTTCACGTAGAACAGAATCTTTAGTAAACAATTGCTCTTCATAGCCTAAAGACTTAAATGTAAGTTTAGAATCGTAATCGGTTAACTTTTTAAAGTAGTTCGATTGTTCTTTATCCTTATTTTTTTCTTCCTTATAGGTATCAAAATTTAAAGAAATTTCTGTCTCATCTTGCTCAGCTTTTAACCACTTTGCATTTTCTTCTATCAACTTAATTTGCTGACTAGTTGACATTCTCTTTTCACTATCGGCTATAGTTTTTTCATAATTGATATAACCATCCCAAGGTTTATAATCAGCAGGTGTGATTTTATCCCATCCTAACGGATTTGATTGATCTCTTTCTCCTAAATCAATATAGCTATATCTGTCTGGTACAACAATATCACTCTTAACACCTTCTAACTGAGTAGAACCACCGTTAATTCTATAGAATTTCTGAGTCGTAATTTTAATCGCACCTAAATCGCCGTGCTCATTACTACGTAACATATTGTTCAACGGTATAACGTTCTGTACCGTTCCTTTACCAAATGTTTGCTTACTACCAATTACAATAGCTCTTTTATAATCTTGCATTGCAGCAGCTAAAATTTCAGATGCAGATGCAGATAATTCGTTTACAAGAATTACCAACGGACCATCCCACTGAATTCTTTCATCTTTATCATCATACACATCTTTACCTTTATCTTTAGATTGCACTTGCACAATAGGACCATCTTTAATGAAAAGACCTGCCATTTCAACAACAGTCTTTAAAGATCCACCACCATTGTCACGTAAATCTAGAATAAGACCTTCCATGCCTTCTTCTTTTAAACGATCTACTTCTTTAGCAACATCTGTAGCTGCATTTCTTTCGCTGTAATCATTAAAATCAACATAGAATTTTGGAAGATTAATAATTCCGAATTTCTCTTCTCCTTTAATAATGTTCGCTGATTTTGCATAAGACTCTTCTAATTCAACAACGTCTCTCGTTAAGGAAACAACATCTAAAGAACCATCGACCTTTTTAACAGTTAAATCTACAATAGTACCTTGGGCACCTTTGATCAATTTAATGGCATCGTCTAAACGCATACCTACAATATTAATAGGCTCTTCTCCATTCTGACCAACTTTTATAATTTCATCACCAACTTCTAATCGTGCATCTCTCCATACTGGTCCACCAGAAATAATTTCTACGATTTTTGCACCTTCAGCCTTTTTCTGAAGTCTTGCTCCAATACCTTCGAACTTACCTGACATACTCGTATCAAACTTCTCTTTCTCTTCTGGAGCGAAGTAAAATGTATGTGGATCAAATTCATCAACAATAGTATTGATGTATTGTACAAACCAATCTTTACGTTCTAAATCATTTACAAAATCAAAGAACTCATCTAAAGTAGTTTCTGTAGATTTTCTTGACTCCTCTTCTGCCTCTTTTGGCGAATGCGCAGTATGATCATGCTCATCTGTACTTTCGATTTCCTCATTCTCCATATGAGAAATTTTAGAATCATACGTACCTAAAGTCGCATATTTCAATTGCTTTCTCCAACGTTCTTTAAGCTCTTTTCTATCTGCAGCAAAAGGCTCTTCATCATACTTAATGCTGATGCTTTCATTCTCAGAATAATCAAAAGGAGTTTCTAAGACTTCTTTATAAATTCCTTTTGCATCGCCCATACGCTCCATCAATCTTTCATATACTACATTGAAAAATGTGATGTCTGTATTTTTGATTTCATCATCTATCTGATACTTGTACTTTTCGAATTCTGCGATATCAGATGCAATAAAGTATCTTTTGGTCGGATCGATTACATCAATAAAATCTTCAAACACATGTACCGAAAAATCATCGTCAAGCGCTTTTGGTTCATAATGTCCTTTTTCTAACACATAGGTTATTAAATCTAACAACAATTTGTCCTTATCGTCATTTTCAAAAGTCTTATTTGTAAAACTGCATGACGCTACAGCTGCGAGCATCAACAATAGTACGTAGGCTAAATTTCTTTTCATAAAATTATCTTTTACTTTCCTTTTCAATATCTCCGAATTTGAGGGTTGTAAGCAACATAAAAAGCTACTTAAACCCCTAAGGTAAAGAAAAAACCATGCCAATTAAATGTGCTTAGAACTAATTTTTTGTTAAACGGCATTTCGGGCTTATCATATTTAAAAACGTATTTTTACTACAGAAAGTATACGATATGGAAAAACCACTGATTTTAATAACGAATGATGACGGAATTACTGCGCCTGGTTTACGCATGTTGATTACCATAATGAAAAAAATAGGCGATGTAGTTGTCGTAGCACCTGACAGTCCGCAATCTGGTATGGGTCATGCAATTACCTTAGATACTGCCCTTTTTTCTAAAAAAATGAAAATCGATCTAGACCAAGATGGTATTGACGAATATAGCTGCAGCGGTACACCTGCAGATTGTGTAAAATTAGCACTTCAAGAAATACTACCAAAAAGACCTGACATTTGTGTTAGCGGCATTAATCATGGCTCTAACTCTTCAATAAATGTTATTTATTCAGGCACTATGAGTGCTGCGGTAGAAGCGGGTATCGAAGGAATTCCCGCCATTGGTTTTTCTTTATGTGACTACAGTTGGAATGCTGATTTTGAGCAAGCTCATGATTTTATTCATAGTATTGTTACCCAAGCTTTAGCGAACGGTATACCGAAAGATACCGTGTTAAACGTAAATATACCTAAGCTTAAAAAAGAGGAAATAAAAGGTATTAAAGTTTGTAGACAGGCAAAAGCAAATTGGAAAGAAAAATTCGATAAGCGCACCAATCCGATGGGCAAAGATTACTATTGGCTTACCGGTGAATTTGAACTACTTGACAAAGGCGAAGATACCGACGAATGGGCATTGGCAAATGGTTATATTTCTGTTGTGCCTGTCCAATTCGATTTAACTGCCCATCACGTAATTCAAGAATTGAATACTTGGGAGCTTTAGTAAAACACAGTTTAAAGATTTAATTATTACGCACAACTATTTTAAATGAATACTAAAAAAGAAATTCTAATAGGGTTTATAGTAGGCATCATAGCAAACGCTCTTGGCACATTACTATACATTCTTGTATTTTCAGATTTAAGCATTACCGAAACTTTTGAAGCTGCCGTAAACCAAGAACATGTTGGTAGCCTTTTGGCATTGGGCGCTATTCTAAACCTAGTTGCTTTTTTCGGATTTCTAAGAATCAAGAGAGACAATAGAGCAAAAGGGGTTTTGATTGCTACCATATTAACCGCATTCTTGATTCTTTACTACAAAGTATTTTAAAATGAAGTACTACATAATTGCAGGCGAAGCTTCTGGTGATCTTCATGGCTCTAATTTAATTAAGGCACTGAAGAAACAAGACCCGAATGCCGACATTAGATGTTGGGGTGGAGATTTAATGCAACAAGCTGGCGGAACTCTAGCCAAGCACTACAAAGAATTGGCTTTTATGGGATTCATCGAAGTCCTTCTCAACCTAAACTCCATTTTTAAAAATATAAAATTCTGTAAGCAAGACATTGCAGCCTTTAATCCTGATGCTATAATTTTCATTGATTATTCCGGATTTAATTTACGTATTGCCAAATGGGCAAAAGAAAATAATTTCCAAACCAATTATTATATTTCACCGCAAATATGGGCTTCTAGAGAAGGTAGGATCGAGAAAATAAAAGCTACGGTGGATCACATGTATGTGATTCTCCCTTTTGAGAAAGAATTTTACGAAAAGAAACACAATTACCCAGTTAATTTCGTGGGGCATCCGTTATTAGATGCCATTGATAATAGACCTGAATTAAACGAAACTCAATTTAGGTCAGATAATGGCATAGATCCGATCAAACCAATTATAGCCTTGCTACCTGGCAGTCGCAAACAAGAAGTTCAAAAGATGCTGTCTTTGATGCTTTCTTTGACCAACGACTTTGCTGAATATGAATTTGTTATTGCAGGCGCACCAAGTTTAGACAAAGAATTTTACGCTGCTTTTCTTAGCAATGCGAATGTAAAGTTCATTCAAAATAAAACTTACGATTTACTATCTATATCAACCGCTGCCTTAGTTACCAGTGGCACAGCTACTTTAGAAACTGCATTATTCAAAGTGCCACAGGTGGTATGCTACAAAGCAAACTGGATTTCTTACCAAATTGCTAAACGTATTATCACTTTAGAATATATTTCTTTGGTCAACCTTATCATGAAAAAGGAAGTAGTTAAAGAATTAATACAAGATGATTTCACCAAACAGAACCTAAAAAAGGAACTGACCTTAATTTTAGATGGGGAAGCTAGAAGTAAACAACTGGCTGAATATGATGAGTTAATTGCGAAATTGGGTGGTTCTGGAGCTAGCGCCGAAGCTGCTTCGCTTATCATTGCAAATGCTAAAGTTTCATAGCTTTATTAATTTTAAAAAATAATTATATAATTTTGAAGTTACACGTACTACAGGGTACACTCTATTTTATGCGCATATTACCATACTTTTTTATCATTTGCTTTTTAGCCAGTTGCGGAGTCAAAAAGACGAGCACTTCTGACAAGGAGCGTAAAATATCTGTTGCTGCAGCAAATAATGCCAGAACAGGTAACGTTGCCCAACCTACAAGAACAGAAGAACGAAGAGTAATAACTTCTTCAACGCACACAAAGGCCGACGAGATTATTAATACAGCCCTTTCATTTTCTGGAACACGCTATAAGTTTGGTGGCACCACCAAAAAAGGAATGGATTGCTCTGGTCTACTATATATTTCTTTTGGTGAACATGATGTGCAACTGCCTAGAACTTCTATTCACATGGCAGAAGAAGGTCATCGTGTTACGGTTAAAAATGTTGAGAAGGGCGACTTGCTATTTTTTAAGACTTCAAGAGGTTCTAAACGTATTAACCATGTAGGTATGGTTGTAGGTACAGACAATAACGAAATTACATTTATACACGCATCAACATCTCGTGGTGTTACCGTCTCATCTTTACGAGACGGATTCTGGAACCAAGCATTCGTAAAGGCTACAAGAATATTATAGCATGAAGCTCTTAGCGTTTATTCCTATCAGATTAACGCTTTTACTCATTGCTGGAATCTTAATAGGTTACTTTTTTTCCTTTAATTTAATATATACGCTTCTCTTTACCGTTTTTCTTTTTCTACTACTTGCTGTAATTTTCTTTTTTGAGAAGAATACAAAATCGGTTTTATTTGGAACAATTGCCGCGCTAACATTTGTATCATTAGGCATCTACAGTTATACTGCTGCACAACCCATAAATCTCAACAGTCATTACAGTAATCACCAAAGTACCAAGAACGAATTATGGACGCTAAAAATCAAAGAGGTTCTAAAACCCAATCAGTTTTCGACCCGCTATTTTGCCTCTGTAAAAAATATCGGCAATGAGCATGTAAGTGGTACTATTCTTATAACTATACCCAAAGATTCAACAAATTTAAACTTAGCTATTGATGATGAATTTGTGACTTATGCCGAAGCTAAAGCTATTTCTCCTCCTCTAAATCCGCATCAATTTAATTATAAAAAATATCTGAAGAATTTAGGTGTATACCATAGTATACGAATCGAGCATGATGGACTAGTTAAAATCAAAAATTCGCAAACAACCCTTCTCGGTATCGCTGCCAGCGCTCGAAATCATATTATTAAAAAACTTGATAAAGAAAATTTCGGAGCAGATGAATTAGGAGTCATACAGGCCCTATTACTTGGGCAGCGTTCAGATATATCAGAAGAAACGTATACCAACTACCAGAAAGCTGGTGCTGTGCATATTTTAGCAGTATCTGGACTACACATTGGTATTCTACTCTTAGTTATTCAATTTTTATTGAGTCCGCTGAAAAACATACCTAATGGGCGAACTCTTATTTTAATTCTTTCGGTTCTCTTTTTATGGATGTTTGCCTTTATTGCAGGGTTGTCTGCTAGTATTATTCGAGCAACTACGATGTTTACTTTCGTGGCGTATGCCTTGTATTTGAACCGACCTAGCAATACGTTTAATATACTTGCGATTTCCATTTTATTTATTCTACTATTCATTAATCCGAATTTGCTATTTCAAGTCGGATTTCAAATGAGCTATGCGGCTGTTTTTGCTATACTTTGGATTTTTCCCTTGCTCAAACAATTATGGTTTCCGAAGAATAAAGTGGTCCGTTACTTTTGGCAACTGTTATGTGTTAGTATAGCCGCACAATTAGGAGTTCTACCAATTAGTCTATTCTATTTTCATCAGTTTCC
This sequence comes from Maribacter sp. BPC-D8, assembly GCF_035207705.1. Lineage (NCBI taxonomy): Bacteria > Pseudomonadati > Bacteroidota > Flavobacteriia > Flavobacteriales > Flavobacteriaceae > Maribacter > Maribacter sp. BPC-D8. The sequence goes on along the minus strand of NZ_CP128187.1, from coordinate 4,278,138 downwards.
GGGATTGTTCTTTATTTCAAATTTAGTGATTGTACCTGCTTTAGGATTGATTCTTGGTATGGGTATTTTAGTGATAGCATTATCACTATTAAATTGGCTCCCCAATCCATTAGTCTGGTTTTACAATGAAATCATCAGTTTAATGAATAGCTTAATAGCTTGGGTGGCAAAACAAGAAAGTTTTATTTTCAGTGCTATCTCTTTCGATTTTATTCAGTTATTATTAAGTGTTTTGGTTCTGGTAATGGGAATTGAACTTTGCACAAAATTCAACTACAAACGAATAGTTTTCTTTTTATTAAGCATTCTATGTTTTCAAGGCTGGACAATCTATCAGGAATATGAAGCTCATAACAAGTCGGAAGTATTAGTGCTTCATCAAACGAGAAAGAGCATCGTTCTTAACAGAAACGGAGGTGATTTATCCATCCTAACAAATCCTAATAACACTCCAGATTATTTGATTTCAGATTATAAAACTGCTGAACGCATAGATTCCGTTCAATATGATTCTTTAAAAAACAGCTATGCTTTTGAAGATGAATTACTTTTGATTATTGATAGCACAGGAATTTATCCGAAGTCAACATCCTTTAAAATCTTATTGACGCAATCACCGAAAATCAACCTAGACAGATTGCTTGATAGCATCAACCCAAAAGTGATTATCGCAGATGGTAGCAACTACAAAAGTTATATTGACCGTTGGGAAGCTACTTGTTTAAAAAACAAAATCCCTTTTCACTATACTGGCGAAAAGGGAACTTATTATTTTGAGTAGTATAAATTAATGTACTTTACCCATTAACTTTTTAATTAACGGTGATGCTAAAAGAACGATAACACCTGCACCTAAAGCATATTTTGCAATAAGCATAAAACCATCTGTATACACAGTTAAAGTTGCAAATCCGCTTACCTCGCCATCTGTACTTTCGATAGCTAATTGTTTACCTATAAAACCTACTATCTGAAATGCAAAAGCGGATGATAAAAACCAAACACCCATAATAAAGGCGATCAATCTCATCGGTGCTAAATCGGTCATTTTAGATAGACCTACTGGTGACATAAATAGCTCACCAACCGACAATAAGAAATACATTAACAAAAGGTATGTAAAGGGAACAAATCCGCTTTCGTTGGCACTACCACCACTTAATGCTAGTACATAAAAACTAATACCTGCAAAAAGCAATCCTAATCCGAATTTATAAGGAGTTCTAGGATTCCATTTTTTCTTGCTTAACCAAGTCCACATCATTGAAATCGGAATAGCCAATATAATAATGAACATCGAGTTCAATGAATTTGTTTGCGCAGCAGACATGATGCCTTCTAAATCAATATTTCTAGCTGCAAACAAAGTAATTACACTACCAGACAATTCATGGAAACCCCAGAATATAGTCATGAAAAATGTAAGTAAAACAGCTACAAACAGCTCTTTTCTTTCCTTAACATTTGCCTTGTACATTTCATAGGCTAGGTAAGCCAATACCGCAATACCAATACCAGTGAAGATAATATTTACAATGTTCTGATCAGCAAACATACCATCTGTAGCAACCGCTTTATAAGATGCCAACAATAGTGCTATTAATGGTGCTGAAAGTACCGCTAGTACAGGTACAAGAATACCCTGTTTAATACCAAGTACTTTTTTCTCTAATACATGCTCATTTGGGGGCAACCCTCTATCACCAAATACATTCGCTTGTATACCTCTCCAAAAAACAATTAGACCGGTCAACATACCAATACCTGCCAAGCCAAAACCATAGTGCCAGCCATAGGTAGCCGCTAGCCAACCACACAAAAGTGGAGCTACCCAACCACCAATATTAATACCCATATAGAAAATGGTAAAACCAGAATCTTTTTTAGGATCACCTTTCTCATACAACGTACCTACGAACGTTGAGATATTTGGCTTAAAGAATCCGTTACCTACAATGATTAACGATAGGGCAAAAAAGAAAGCCATGTCGTCTTCTACTGCCAAAACAAAGTGACCTATAGACATTAAAATACCGCCTAAGAAAATAGAATTACGCATTCCTAAAATCTTATCCGATAATTTTCCTCCGATAACTGTAGAGGCATAAACTAATGATCCGTAGGATGAGTAAACAGCTGCTGTTGCATAATCTCTTTCTGCCAAGGCCTTGAAGATTACATCGATCATGTAAAGCGTCAATAACGCTCGCATACCGTAGAAGCTAAAACGCTCCCATAACTCTGCAAAGAATAAGTAAAATAAACCCTGCGGGTGTCCAAAAATCTGCTTTTGGTCTGAAAATTCAGTACTTTCAGTCATATTGTTGTTAGTTTGATTAAAGTTTTTCTTTTATAAAATTGGTCATCTTATTGAAAAGGTGAATTCTTGTGTTTCCACCGTAAATTCCATGATTTTTGTCTGGATAAATTCCCCAATCGAATTGCTTATCTGCCTGTATTAAAGCTTCGATCATTCGCATTGAGTTTTGTACATGTACATTATCATCACCTGTACCATGTATCAACAAATAATCACCTTCTAACATTTGCGGATAATTAAATGGTGAGTTGTCATCATAACCACTTGGGTTTTCTTGCGGAGTTTGCATGTAGCGTTCCGTATAAATGGTGTCGTAAAAAGCCCATGATGTAACCGGCGCAACAGCAATTGCCATTTCAAAAGTATCATTTCCTTTTAAAATACAATTGGTTGACATAAAGCCACCATAGCTCCAACCCCATATACCGGTTCTTTCTTCATCTATATACGGCAACTCACTTAATTTTTTGGCTGCAGCAATTTGGTCTTCTACCTCGTATTTTCCTAATTCTTTTTGAGTAACTTTTTTGAAATCCCTTCCTTTAAATCCGGTTCCACGACCATCTACACAAGCTACAATATACCCTTCAGCTACTAACATTTGGTGCCAGTAATCATTAGCACCCATCCAACTATTGCTCACATTTTGCGAACCAGGACCACTATATTGATACATGAATAAAGGATACTTTTTTGAAGGATCAAAATCTTTTGGCTTGATCATGTACATATTAAGATCATTACCATTAATAGAAATTGTAGAGAACTCTTTCGGACTCACAGCATAACCTTCTAACCTCTTCAATAATTGACTATTGTCTTTTATATCTTTTACCTTCTTACCATTAATGGCTTGATGTAAGGTATATACCTGAGGCATTTCTGCACTTGAGAATGTATTGATGAAATATGTAAAATCTGCACTAAAAGATGCGTTGTTCGTTCCTTTAGTTACTGCTAAACCTTTTTTATCATCACCACCGCTGCTAATATTATAAACGCCACGGTTTATAGAACCATTTTCAGTTGATTGATAGTAAATTTTATCTTCGTTTTGGTCGTAACCGTAGTATTTGGTTACTTCCCAATCGCCTTTTGTAATCTGGTTCATTAAACTACCATCTTCTCCATAAAGGTAAATATGGTTATAGCCATCTTTTTCGCTTGTCCAGATAAAGCTATCGTCTTCTAAAAATGTTAGGTTGTCGGTGATTTCAACATACGCATCATCTTTCTCCTCCAATAAAACCGATACATCTCCTTTTTTTGCATTTACCGTATACATGGTTAAATGATCTTGATGTCTGTTCAAGGTTTGAACACTCAACATATCTTTATGGTTCATCCATTTAATACGCGGAATGTAATATGCATTATTGGTATTTACTGCAGAAATCGATCCACTTGCAACATCTAAAAGATGCAACGTAACTATAGAATTGTTCTCGCCTGCTTTTGGATATTTAAATACATGGGGTTGTTGATATAGTCCTGTTCCATAAACATCCATAGAAAACTCTGGAACATTTGTTTCATCAAAACGTAAAAAAGCTATTTTAGAACCATCGGTATTCCATTCGAAAGCACGAACGAATGCAAACTCCTCTTCATATACCCAATCGGTAACACCATTGATAATCTTATTTGTTACTCCGTCAGCAGTAATCTGCTTGGTTTCACCCGAACCCAAATTAAAAATGTAGATATTATTATTCTTTACATAGGCAACCTGACTACCATTCGGAGATAATAATGGTTCTTGTATTTTGTCAGCACTTACCTTCACTACCTTTTTTGTAGCTATATCGTACACATAAAAAATACCTAATGTAGAGTGTCTAAAAATAGGCTCTACTTCTGTAGATAATAAAATCTTTTTTTCATCTGAACTGAAGTCATAAGATGAAAATGAAGGAATATCTGCTAAATCTGCAGAAGAAACTACTGTACCTACTTTTTCTAATGTTTTGTAATCGTATTTATCAACCGTAGTAATCTGGCTGAACCTATTCGAATTAAGAACCGTATACTGGGTGCCATTCTTCATAGACCTAAGGGCATCCATCCCTTCTGTTCTAAAAGCGCCTTGATATATTTCAGCAACTTCAATCTGTTTTTCCTGTGCCCAAGTAATTGCGGTGAACGAAAGTAAAATCAACGCAAATAAGTGTGTTTTTCGCATAAAAATTTGAATTTTGTTAAATCTCTCAAGTTTACCACTATTTCCTCAAAAAAACACGCTTTAAGGTGAAAAAGAAAGCGCTTTTAACGCTTTGCCCTAAGAAAATAGATTCTTGCCAATATGCTTATCTTTACAACCGTAAAAATGTGTAGTATTTTTCTAAATCTAGACGTTTACACAACATTGAATATTAGTTGAAAGTTATACCTAAATGACCAAGCCAATAAGCGGTTTCTCCAAGCTTACGAAAGAAGAAAAAATAGATTGGGTCACCACTAATTACACCCAAAATGCAACACAATCAAAGAAAATATTGCAAACCTATTGGAATGAAAATTCTAGTATTCAGCAATTGCACGATGAGTTTATTGAAAATACACTTACCAATCTTTATATGCCCTTAGGCATTGCCCCTAATTTTTTAATTAACGAAACGCTTTATGCCATACCCATGGCTATTGAAGAAAGTTCGGTTATTGCAGCTGCTAGTAAAGCAGCAAAATTTTGGCTAAACAAAGGTGGATTTAAGGCTGAGATCATAGGCACTGAAAAAGTAGGTCAGGTACATTTTATTTTTAAAGGCGAAGCGACAAAGCTGAACTCCTTTTTCACCTACTTGAAACCTATTTTACTTGCAGAAAGCACTTCTTTAACCACTAGCATGGAAAAAAGAGGCGGTGGTATTTCTGATATTGTTCTCAAGGATAAAACCAGCGAACTAGAAAATTACTTTCAACTACATGCTACTTTTCAAACGAAAGACGCCATGGGCGCTAATTTCATAAATAGCTGCTTAGAGCAATTTGCAGCTACATTGAAAAAGGAAGCTGCAAATTATACTGACTTCTCAGCCCTAGAAAAAGATGTTGAAGTAGTAATGAGCATACTATCTAACTACGTACCCAATTGTACCGTTCGCGCTGAAGTAAGCTGCCCTGTTGAAGATTTAAAACTAACAGCCGAATTAACGCCTCAACATACCGCAGAAAAAATAATACAGGCGATTAAAATCGCTAAAGTAGAACCATATCGCGCGGTTACACATAATAAAGGAATCATGAACGGCATTGATGCCGTTGTTCTAGCTACAGGAAATGACTTTAGAGCCGTAGAAGCCGGCGTACATGCATATGCTTGTAGAAATGGTCAATACAGCAGCTTAACACATGCCGAAATTGAAAACGGAATTTTTAGATTCTGGATTGAACTACCATTAGCATTAGGTACCGTTGGCGGACTCACAAACCTGCATCCGTTAGTGAAGTTGAATATGGAGATACTTCAACGACCATCTGCCGAAGAACTCATGCAAATTGTAGCGGTAGCGGGACTAGCACAGAACTTTGCCGCAGTAAGTTCTTTGGTTACCACCGGAATTCAAAAAGGACATATGAAAATGCACCTGCTGAATATTTTAAACCAATTAGGTGCAAATGAAAACGAAAAAGCTACGTTGATCGAGTATTTTAAAACCAACCCCGTTACACACCATGGTGTAGAAATTCAACTAAGTAACATAAGAAAGTAAGGTATCTATGAAAGAATTTTATAGTAATGGAAAATTATTGCTCACAGGTGAATATGCCATTCTTGATGGTGCAAAAGGTTTAGCCTTACCTACATCTTTCGGACAATCATTAAAACTTAGAAATAAAAATTCTGAAACCATTCACTGGTTTAGTGTTGACGAGAATGACGACACCTGGTTTTATGCTGAATTTTCTAAGTCAGATTTTAAAACTATTAATACAACTGACGAAACTGTTTCAGATCGATTACAACAGATATTGAATGAAACGCAAAAGTTAAATTCTGAGTTCTTATCACGTATTTCAGTATATAGTGTAATTGAAGCCAAAATTACCTTCCCTAAAAATTGGGGCTTAGGCACTTCTTCTACATTGATTGCAAATATGGCTACCTGGGCAAACGTTAATCCGTATGAATTGCTAGAAGCTACATTTGGCGGCAGTGGTTATGATATTGCATGTGCCACACATAATACCGCAATTACCTACCAAAGAAATGGTTTTGAACCCAAAATAAACAAGGTAGTTTTTAATCCCGATTTTAAGGATGAGTTATTTTTTGTTTACCTAAACCAGAAAAAGAATAGTAGAGACGCCATTAATAGCTACCGTAGTTTAGACATTAATAAAGAAGCTCTTATTACCAAGATTGATGCTATAACTGAAAACATTAAAAAGTGTACTGCCATAGCTGAGTTTGAAGGTTTATTAAACCAACACGAAGCTATTTTATCAGAAACACTTCAAACACTTACTATTAAAGCAACTCTTTTTTCTGATTATTCCAGAACTATTAAAAGCTTGGGAGCTTGGGGTGGCGATTTTGTGCTTGCCACAGGCACTGAAGATGATATGCAATACTTCAAGAAAAAAGGTTACAATACTATTCTCCCCTACTCAAAAATGATACTATAAAAAAAGGGCATCCAAATTGGATGCCCTTTTTTTTATATATAAATCTTAAAGTATCTACTAGTAAAAAGTAGCTCTTTTATCTTCTATTTCAGAACCGTCTTTCAACGCATTGTATACTGCAGTGTTCACACGGCTAGCAGCTCCTGTTTTAAGCGTATTAGCATATACACTATAGTTATCTAATTTAGGAGCTTCTGTCTTCTTCACGATTTCAATTTTGAAAACACCCGTGTTCCCTTGAATCAATCCTGAAGTTGCACCAGCAGCCATTCCGTAAGCAGTACCTACTACAACTGGCTCACTACCAGCGCCAGGTATTGTTGGAGACTTCACTGTTAACGCAGAACCATTTGAAATGCTTACACCATTATCAGATGCAATAGCACTCATATCTTTACCCTTGTTAGCCGCTATTATTTGAGCTGCCTTACGTTCTTTTCTTATAATTGGTAAAACAAGCACAGAAGCATCTTCAGCACTCATTACACCTGCAGCATAACTACCTGTTAACTGAACAACAGCATAACCGTTGTTAATGTTGAATCTCTTTACGTCGCCAACTTTAGTATCGCCATTAAAAGCCCACTGAACAATGTTTCTTTGATTTGTTAAGCCAGGAAGATTTTCATCTAAAGCTTTAATCTTATTTACCGGACGAACTACATATTCATCTTTCTTAGCCAATGTTGAAAATGCACTTTCATCATCTGTAGTTTCCATTTCAAATTTCGTAGCACTTGTAAACAATGTGTTTATTGTTTCTTCTGATGCAACTATTTCTCTTGAGATTGTAGCAACTTGAACTACATCTTCTTTGTCATCTATTTTAATAACGTGAAAACCGAAATCAGTTTCAACCAAACCAATTGACCCTTCATTATTGTTGAATGCAAAGTCATTGAATTTAGGAACCATAACTCCTTTTTGGAAGTATCCTAAATCTCCACCGTTTGGTGCAGATGGTCCGTCAGAGTTGTCTCTTGCCAATTCTGAAAATACTACTCCAGATTTCTTAGCCTCTCTTAATAATTCTTTTGCTTTAGCTTCCGCTTCTTCTTTTGTTCTAGTTACAGCAGGGTTAGCTCTAGTTGCACCTGTGTAAGCCAATAGAATATGACTAGCTTTTACAGAACCATTTGGCTTTCTAGCGATCATTTTAGAAATCTTATACGAATTTCCATCTTTATAAGGACCGTAGATTTGACCAACATTTAAACTCATCAATGTATCAGCAACACTTGAAGGTAAATTCTTCTTAGCTTTAAAGATAGTATCAAACTTAGTGTCTGAATATCTATCTAAAAATGCAGTAACATCTTTTGTATTTCTAAAACCTTTAATAGTATCGTTACGATCTGTTTGAGAATTGTATTCAACAGTATCATCTAAAAGTTTAGTAATCTCTTCTTTAATAGCAGCTTGATCAGCTTCAGATGGTTTTTCTTGAAAATATACATATTGTAAATCTCTAGCAGGATCTTGCTTATATTCCTCTTTATGCTTACTAACGTAATCAGCAATTTCACTTTTAGTAACCGAAATAGTGCTATCGGCAATTGAAGTATAAGGTACTCTTACGTACTTAATGTCCATTTTTTCGTTAGCCAACTTATAATCTAACTCACCTTCTTTCAAAGTAGCACCAACACCAGCTCTTACCATATTAAAATAAGTCTGCTCTTTTGCCAATTCAATAATTTCATCTTCTGTTTGCAGCCAAGCTTCGTATTGAGCAGGGTTGTTTACTTTCCAATCAGCTACAGTTTGTCTAAACATGTTTGCATCGAACTGACCGTTCTGGTCTTGAAACTGAGGATTCTGTGCATAACCGGTAGTTCTAAGAAAATCAACAATTTGATCTTGCTCAATACCAATACCTAAATCTTCAAATTGCTCACCTAAAATTGTCTTTCTAACTTTGTTCTCCCAAACTTGGTTTACAACCTGCATAGATGATGCTGTTGGACCAACTCTATTTGAAGCTACTTCAACTTCTCTTCTGAATTCATCAATAGAAATATCTTCTCCATTAATTTCAGCTACTGATGAGCCTACTTTTTCTCCTCCAAAATTGCTACTGGTAAAAACCCCAGAAATAACAAATGCAAAAAGTGCTAAACCTATTATCAAGATCAACACTGTTGTACGTTTCCTAATATTTTCTAATACTGCCATTCTAATTAACGTTTAAAATAATCGTTTGTGGTTATTGGGAGGCAAAACTACCATTTTTAATTGAAATAATAAAAACTAAAAAGACTCCTAATTTATTGATTGATGCACTGTTATTCCTCTTCCAAAACTTCTATCGAAATCAAATCGATTTTGGTGTTAGAAACTTCTAGTACAGTAAACTTATAAGACGCTATGGTAAGCTCTACTTCTTTATCTGGAATTTCCCCTAGGGTATGTACCAAAAGACCACCTAAGGTCTCATATTCATCTGATACCGGAAGATTTAATTTATGATTTTCATTAATATCATCAACTTCTAATCTTGCAGAGAACAAAAAGTGACGTTCATCAACCACTTCTTCCCTTAAATCTGTTGTATCATGCTCATCTTCTATCTCTCCAAATAGCTCTTCAACAATATCCTCCACTGTCACAAGACCCGATGTGCCACCATATTCATCTAAGACTACCGCTATACTTTTACGTTTTTTAATCAATACGTTTAGTATATCTTGAATTAGCATTGTTTCTGGTACAAACTCTACAGGTAATAAAATGCTTTTGATAGTCTTTGGCTTCTTGAATAACTCATAAGAATGCACATAACCAATTACATTATCTACCGTATCATTAAATACTAATATTTTGGAGTAGCCTGTTTCTGTAAATATTTTCGCCAAATTTTTCGGACTCTCATACATTTCTACAGCTACAATCTCAGTTCTTGGAACCATAACTTCTCGCGCTTTTACAGCCGCAAATTCTAATGCATTCTGAAATATTTGTATTTCGGTATCTACCTCATCTTCTTCCTCTATAGTTTCCATCTGTTCGGTAATATAATCACCCAACTCTAACTTACTAAAGGCAAGCTGCACTTCATCGCCCGATGTTCCAAACACATGTTTCAATATCAAATCAGAAATCCAAATAATAAAATCTGATATGAACGAGAATAATATGTAAAATAAAAATGCTGGTATCGCCAATAACTTCAACAGGTTATTTGCATAAATCTGAAAGAGCACCTTTGGCAAAAACTCTGCTGTTATTAAAATAACGAAGGTAGAAATCAATGTTTGGGTCAACAGACTAAAATCTGTTAGCAACAACTTTAAAAAAGCATTATCTGGCGCAATACCTGCAAACCAGTTCATAAGCACATCGCCCATGAAAAGACCATAAATAACCAGGGCTATATTGTTTCCAATAAGCATGGTTGCAATAAACTTAGATGGTTTTTTGGTTAATCTAGTTAATACCCTAGCCAAAAAGCCCTCTTGTTTTTTCTCTATTTCAATATGGATTTTGTTCGCAGAAATAAAGGCAATTTCCATTCCTGAGAAAAATGCTGAAAAAATCAAGGAAAGTATAATGATAATACCGGCTGTACCCACTATTTGTTTTGATTATCCCGTTTACGTTGTTCGAATTTTTTTCTGTAGTTTCTTCTGAACAAGAACATACCTATAGATACTATGGCAAAAAATATGAAAAAATAAGCCATACTTCTATCTGTATTCCAATCTGTAAAAATTCTAAAAATTGAAAAACCAGCTACTATAACATATAAGTACTCTGTATACCTTAAAATATTAATCATTCTCTTGTTCTTTATCTTCTTTAATCAACATAAGACCATAGGTTTTATGCGCATTTAAAAACTTAAGGTCTTTCTGAATATCCATTCCTTCACCATCCATCACCGTTCCATCATCAGGATTGGTAAATGTAAATTTCTCTTGTGTAAATGCCCATTCATTACCGCGATCATAATACAATTGAGATGTTGCTAATTTCTTACCATCATCACTTTTTATAAGCACATTACCACGCAAATCTACGATAGAAGTCTTAGAGTACAACACTCCAAAATCTGCTTCTATAGTTGTTTTTTCATTCTTCTCATTGAAAATCTCCACTAACAAGCCTTCTGGAAAGGTTTGATAAGGAAAAGACAGCTGCTCAAAATCGTTTCTTATAGGTCCCGATAGTACTGCCATAACTTTAGAAGAACCTTCATCTTCAGACCCTAATTTTTCAGGAGATTCGGTATAGGTAGCCACAAAGTTTTGTGCCACACTTCTGGGGAAAACTTCCTTTACCGCTTCTTCACCAACTCTCTTGTAATCATCTTTACAAGATAAAAAAAGCATTGCCATGGTACATACCACGGCAATGCTTTTAAAATTTTTAATCTGTATCATTTTTTCTATAAAGAAGGTACTTTCACGCTACCACCAACCCAACAGTTGAAAGTAACAGTTTTACCAGCCATACCTGAACTAAAGATCATTTCTTTAGATGGTGCTTTTGCACTATAACTGTTTGCAGCTTGACTTGAAGAACCACTTAATGATGGATCTACTCTACCTGCTTTTCTTGCCATATCTGCAGCTTTCCAATACATTGCTCTTTTTTCGAAAGCAGTAGTACCACAACCGTTTGCACTTGTTGCATATAAGTTAGCAATTAATAAATATGCACGACCGTTAGACGGGTTAGCATCAATCGCTTTCTGTGCGTAGCTACGAGCTGTAGACTTGCTACCTTTTCTCTTATTAATAACCGCTACTTTGTAAGCAATCTTAGATTTTTTCTCATTATTCGTTTCTAAAGACAATGCTTTATCGAAATCTGCAAGAGCACCTTTAGTGTCTCCATTTTTCATCTTCAAAGTACCACCATATACATAAGCATCGGCAGATGGATCTAATCTCAATTGCGCTTCGAATAATTTCTGGAACATTGGATCATCTGTACATTCTTTGTTGAACATAAGACCAACTGCTCTTTTTACCCAAACAACATCGTTCTGCTTCTCTTCAAAACTCTTTTCGTAAAGAGGAATTAAGTTGCTACAATCAGCTAAAGGACCTAATTTAGAATCGATACTTCCTGCGATTTTACCGTAAACTTCAGAATAAGAATTGTAAGACTTTAAACGAGATTTTTCTTTAGAAGTTAATGTACCAGCTTCTTCTTTAGGTAAAAGTTTAGCAATTTTACCAGTAAGGCTTTCATTTTCTAATTCAATTTTCTCTGTAACAGCATCGTACACATCAAATACTTCTTGCAAATCTTTTCTACCAGCCTTATGCTCATCTACCAAACTCGAGAAATAGATATATAATGCTTTAGGGCTTTTAAAGTTTTCTTGATCCTTTGTAAAGGCATCACTTAACATGCTGTACATTTTAGCATCGTCAGCCATTTTATTATCATACATTACTAAAGCCTTGTCAACTTCAGTTTCGCCTGGACTAGTTTTAGATGCAAAATGCTTTAACTTATTGTCATAAAGACCCATAAGATCATTTGCAAACTTCTCTTTATCAGCACCTGTGGCGTTTTTCATCTTATCTTTCAGTATACGTTCACCATATACATAGATAGCATTATTTAATTGAGGACAAGTTTCATAAACCATTTTCCATGGCTCATAAGCCGCGTCGTAATTTTTAACTTTCGCATGCTCAGAAAAGATAGACAAGTTAGTCATACATTCAGGGTTTTGTGCCTGTGCATTACTTACTCCCATCATTCCTAGGAACATTATTGCCGTGAAGTAAAGTTTCGATTTCATATTTCTCTTTTTAAATGGTTAATGTACTAATTTTTTATTAATTGATTTTTCTTTTCTGGAACCAACGATCGTTCAACGAAAGACCTACATTGAATTTAAAATAGCTCTCTTCGATTAGATTCGCTCTAGTTGTTCCTCTTTTGCCAAATTCAAAACCTAAGTTAAGATTAGAGAAACTTCTACCCAGTGGTAAGCCTAATCCAAAAGTTATGCCAAAGTTATTTATATCAACATCATTCACCAACATACCAGTCTTATCTAAACGCATTCCTGCGCGGTAAGTAATTCGTTTTAAGTAACTTGAAAACGAATTATGATCTGGTGTAATAAAAGCACCTAATGCAAATGAACTTGCATCTTCATACGCTATACTATCAGCACCTAAGAAAGAATTTTCAAAAGAACTCATCTCTTGAAAACTATATTCAGCACCTACAAACCATTTATAATCTTCTCCATAACCTAAACCTAATGTAGTAGTCGTAGGTATCTTCAACTCGGTATTACTCAAATTCTGAGCAGCCAAATTTACTTCTACCTCTTCTATTGTACCACCATTAGCAACCGAGAAAGAACCTATTTGTCTATCATTCTTAGAAACTAAATTACCTTGGGTATTTACTCGAATAGAAGAATGTAATCGTTGTCTACCTTTTATTATAGGGGTATAATTTAATGCGTAGTTAAAATCAAACCCATTTATTCGAGAACTTCTTCTATCAAAAGTTCCAAATTGAATATCTTCTACCTGTTGCAATCTTTCACTATCTAAAGTACCGAAGTTAAAATTTACCGTAGCTCCAATACTTAAGTCTTTTACCACTTCATATCCTATAGAATAAAAAGCACGGGTTAAACCGCCTTCTCCATTATATACATTAACTAAACCTGAGCCGCTTGCATTTGTACGTTCTTCAACCAAATTATAGCCAACTGAAGAGTATGGCATAATACCAAACCCCATACCTAGACCATTACCTACACTAAAACCTATTGCCAAATAATCTAAACTAGTAATAGAGCTTTGTTGTTCTTCGGTAAAACTTTTAAGTGTATACTGTTTATTAGAGACCCCAGCAGTATAGGTTACTAGACCTTCTCTATCCATTACCTCTAAACCTAGCTTACCATAAGCTGCAGGGTTTTTTAGGTTTATATGAATACTATCGGCATAGACGCCAATACCACCCATCATTTGATTTTCAACCGTGCTTTCGTTTTTTAAATCGCCAATTCCGAAGAAAGAATAGGGAGAAACGGTGCCATCTTGAGCGTACATACCCACGGTGGTTATGTATACAATTGCAATTACAATTTTTCTGATCATTTAGTGCTTGTTGTATTCCAGCAAATAATTAAGCCCTTTCAGGAGAAATTTGGAATCCGCAAATATGGTATTTTTTAATCGTTTAGACAAAAATAGTGTGTCTCCACCAGTTAAAATAACTGTTAAATTTTCAAATCTAGCTTTGTAGAGATCAATGACACCGTCTATTTCAAGAGTTATACCGTTCACAACACCACTATGAAGACAGTTTTCTGTCGTGTTACCGATATAGTCTAACAGTTCTTTTTTTTCGAGTAAAGGTAACTTTGCCGTTTGCTGATGCATGGCATTATACCGCATTTGAACCCCAGGAGATATCGCACCGCCCAAATATTCATCAAAATCATTCAACATATCATAAGTAACACATGTACCAGCGTCAATTACTAAATTATTCTGATGCGGATTGAAATAATATGCTGCCGTAGCCAAAGCCAAACGATCTACACCTAATGTCTGAGGTGAGGCATATGAGTTCTTAAATGGCACTTTTGATGCATTAGAAAGTTCATGTAGTTCACAAAAAACGGCCACAACCTTCATTTGATCCTTAGAAAGTGATCCAACACTAGAAACTATTGAAGATTTTATTCTCGGAAATTCTCTGAAGATTTTTTTAACTGCCTCAACAAACAAATCGACAACAACAGTCTCTAAATGAATTATTTCTGACTTTTTGAAGATTGCTAACTTAACGTTTGTATTACCTGCATCAATTATTAAATTCATGTTACAAAGATTAAAAATTAAAAAAACATTTTTCTTTTTTCACGATTTAGTTTGTAAATCATAAAATTGAAATTATATTTGCAGCCGCTTATAGCGACATGGTGCCTTAGCTCAGTTGGTAGAGCAATGGACTGAAAATCCATGTGTCCCTGGTTCGATTCCTGGAGGCACCACAATAAATCCTTACTTTACGGTAAGGATTTTTTTGTTTTAATACCCTCCTATTCTAATACAAAAATATATAGGTTAGTTTACAAATCATAGCATAGAGTTGTGCTTTTCGCCTTTATATCGACAAAAAGATTTCAGAATTAAACTGTAGTTAATAACCAATTATAATGATGAGCACATCATCATAACCTAAGTTTCAGCAAACACAATTAGCCAACTTTAACTTAGACGCAACAAAATCTACCTAGCAAATTATATAAAAAACAAAAATAGCAAGTAGCATCACAGACGAAGAAGTCTTAATCTATGAGACAATCCTGCAGAAACTAGTCCCAAACACGCTCTACTTTATGCTCTGTAAAGTCTTCTATAACTAACTCTTCTTCTGAATTATTCACTATGGTAATCGCCCTAAAAAACTCATTAGGAAAGATTTGATTGGTCATTACATATTGACCGCCATTGATAAAAAGTTCTAACGAAGAATGATCTAGAAGCAATACTATTTCAATTGGATCATCTGGTAAATTCGGAATTTTCATTTGCTGAACTCCCGGCGAAAATTTATCGCTAAAATCAACATTGCCCGATTTTCTTCGATCTAGCGTGACCAACTTTTTATCCCTATCAATATTAATGCTTAGGCTATCTCCGTTTTTATTCCTAAAATAAATCTGAGCATTTGGAACGGACAACGTAAATTTCGTCTTGCTTTGGTTGCCGTACTTCAGCGGAATAATTCTTTTTCTAGTAGGCAGAATCTTTATTATACTTTCTGGGTATGCCAAAGCAACATGCTTTTCAAAACCTATTACCGGATAATTAAATAACGATACTTCGTCACCAACCTTACGCAAAGTCAATTCTCTTGGTACTGTCATCGCACTACGCCATTTTTCAGTAGGTGTTTCACTAGCATAATCCCAATTACTCATCCAACCAATAAATACGCGTTCATCATTTGGCGTGTCGTTATAAGTTACACCTGCGTAATTATCTCTACCTAAATCAATCCATTTATGCTCTACTTGGTCTGTTGTAAATGTTGTACCATCAAAATCTCCTATAAAATATTGCGTGCCACTACCGCCATTTGGCGCACCAGGGTTTATGCTAATCAAAAGCACCCATTTTACCTCATCGGTACCTTCTATTTTTAATGGAAACAAATCTGGGCATTCCCATACACCACCATGCGCACCGGTTTCTTTACCGAACTCACTAACTTTTTCCCATTCCTTTAAATTGGGTGAATTCCATATTTGTAAGTAATCACCAGCGACTAAAAGCATGGTCCAAAGCTCAGCTTTATCATTCCAAAATACCTTTGGATCTCTAAAATCTTTAATTCCCGTATTGCCAATTACAGGGTTATTCTCATACTTCGTCCAACTATCTCCATTATCTAAGCTATAGGCAATACCTTGTGTTTGAAAATCATTTTCCCCAGCTTGTTCACCTTCCATATCATGATAGGTGAAAATTGCCACCATGGCGGAATTATCTTTTGTACCAAAGCCCGAAGTATTGTTATGATCTACCACAGCACTACCAGAAAATATGAACCCGTTTTCATCTGGGAATAAAGCAACTGGTTTATGCTTCCAAATCATCATATCTTTACTAACCGCATGCCCCCAATGCATGGGTCCCCAAACCGTACTATCTGGATAATATTGATAAAAAAGGTGATACAAACTATCTTTATAAACCAATCCGTTAGGATCATTCATCCATTTCTCTTCTGGTGTAAAATGATATTGCGGTCTATATTTTTCAATATAATACCCAGTCGGGATCTCTTCTTCTTCAATCAACTCTTGCTTTACTTCTTGTTTACAACTGAAATTGAAAACAACACACAGTAATACAACTACTGCTAAACCTTTATTTTGCAAAGTTTTAACCATAAATTCACTTTTATACCGGTACTTCTTAAATGCTAATTATAGTACCTTTGTAGTAATGAAAATACTAAATTATAAGTTATTACTCTGTGTTATTGCCTTCCTTTCTTTTTCAAAATATAGCTCAGGCCAAGACAAAATTTCAAAGGCACTAAACTCTTGGAACCAAGGAACGATACCATATGCGTATTTTGATAATATACCAGAGACAGATTCTATCGTATTTTTAGATACTAGAGAAAAAGAAGAATTTGAAGTAAGCCACCTTAAGAATGCTATTTGGGTCGGATATAAAAAGTTCGATGAAAAAAAGGTGCTGGCAACTATTACTGATAAATCGCAACCCATAATCGTTTACTGCTCCATAGGTGTAAGATCAGAAGATATTGGTGAGAAGCTAAAAAAAATAGGATATACAAAAATTCTAAACTTGCATGGTGGTATTTTTGAATGGAAAAATAAAGGTGGAACCGTTTTTAACGACAAAGAAGTTGCAACCGATAGTGTTCATGCTTTTAGTAAACACTGGGGTAAGCTTTTACAAGAAGGAATTAAAGTATACTAATTAGGAGTTAGGAGTTAGGAGTTAGGAAAAATTAAAAAAATATATTGGCAATACTACAGAACAATAAAGCAGTACGAGACGAGAAAGTCATAGATTTTACCCTCGCAAACTCAAACAATCTTTTACTAATTTTCACTAGAAACCCTGAAATAGGCAAAGGAAAAAGACGCTTAGCCGCTACTGTTGGTGACCAAGCTGCATTTGATATTTATAAATTTTTATTGGACCACACCGTAGCGATCACCAAAAATTTATATGCTGAAAAAGAGGTGTATTATTCTGAAGAAATTTGGGAAAACGATATTTGGGACAATCAAAAATTCGGCAAAAAAATACAAGTAGGCGAAGATTTAGGTGTTCGTATGGCAAATGCCTTTCAAGAAGGGTTTCAAAACGAATATCAAAAAATTATTATCATCGGTAGTGATATGCTAGATCTTTCGCAAGAAGATTTAGAAGAAGCATTTAAAGCTTTAGAGAAAAACGATTTTGTGGTTGGTCCCGCAGAAGATGGTGGTTATTATTTATTGGGCATGAAGAGATTTTTACCTGCACTTTTTAAAAATAAAACATGGGGAACAGAAACCGTTTTGAAGGACACTTTAGCTGACCTAAAAAATGAAACTACTGCCCTTTTAGAAATAAGAAACGACATAGATTATTACGAGGATATAAAGGATATCGATGCCTTTGCACCCTTTTTAAAACATATAAAATTATGATGAAAGATGAACTTTTAGAATCTGTAGCATACCTTAAAAATAAAGGTTTTGATAAACCTGAAATAGGTATTGTTCTAGGTACAGGATTAGGTAAATTGGTCAATAGTGTTGAAGACCCTATTGAAGCTCATTACAATCACATTCCATTTTTTCCATTGGCAACAGTAGAATTTCATACTGGTAAATTGGTATACGGCACCATTTCTGGTAAGAAAGTAGTGGTAATGCAAGGTCGTTTTCACCTTTACGAAGGCTACGACTTTTTAGATATCACCTACCCTATTCGTGTAATGCACATGTTGGGCATTTCTAAATTATTTATTTCTAATGCAGCCGGTGCAGTAAACCTTGATTATAAAAAGGGCGACATGATGCTGATTGAAGATCACATTAACCTACAAGGTGGTTCTCCATTAGCATTTAAAGGTGTTAGTGATTTTGGCGAGCGTTTTGCCGATATGTCTGAGCCTTATGATTTAGATATGCGCACCAAACTAATGGCTATTGCTAAAGAGCATAACATTACATTAAAAAGCGGAGTTTATGCTTCTGTAGTCGGACCTCAACTAGAGACAAAGGCAGAATATAGAATGATCAAATTAATTGGTGCAGATGCTGTTGGTATGAGTACCGTACCAGAGGTTATCGTTGCCAATCATTTATCATTACCTATCGTTGCCGTTTCTGTTTTGACAGATGAATGTGACCCAGACAATTTAAAGCCTGTAGATATCAGTGAGATTATCGCTATTGCCGAAAAAACCGAACCTAAAATGGTAAAGTTATTTCAAGAATTAATCAAGCAATTGTAAGGTTTAGCAGTATTTGGCTACCATAAGTAAGCAAACAGTATTGTATGAGTGCCCACCAGCCAACCATTAGTATTATTATACCGGTATTGAATGAAGAAAAGTACATTAAAGATGTACTTTTCGCTATTTCAACCAATGCAGGCTCTGACCGCATTAAAGAAATACTAGTGGTTGATGGCGGCAGCACAGATTACACTGTTGAAAACGCTATAAAACATGGTGCTTCTGTTGTTAAAAGCAAAAAAGGACGTGCTGCACAAATGAACCTCGGGGCGACAAAAGCTACTGGAGATATACTTTATTTCTTACATGTAGATTCTTTACCTCCGAAAGATTTTGACAATGCTATTCTAAATGAAATTGACCAAGGTTTTGAGGTGGGTTGTTTTCAAATGCGCTTTAACAGCAATAGCCGATTTTTAAAATTCTTCTCTTGGTGCACCCGTATTAATCATCAAATTTGTCGTGGTGGTGATCAGTCGCTGTTTATCACTAACAAACTTTTTCACCAACTCAATGGCTTCAATGAAAAATTTGTGATTTACGAAGACAATGAATTTATTCGACGTGTATATAAATTAAAACCTTTTAAGATTATTTCTTCTGCCGTAACTACTTCCGCAAGACGTTATGAAGAGCGAGGCGAAGTACGGTTACAATGGCATTTCGGAATGATTCATTTAAAATACCATTTAGGGGCAAAACCAGCTGACTTACATCAGTATTATTTAAAGCATATAGCGGCTTAACCTTTATTCTCCTTCAAAATCTAACAGTACCCCTTCACTGATCCATTTGGCAAGTGCCTGGCGATTGTCTGGATCTAGAATTCTGACCTGATCTTTTTTATTTCTAATATTCCCAATTTCAATATATGCCATCGCAGGATGCGTTTTCTTTACTAAATACAGCGATGTTCTATCTTCAAAAGTACCCGAATACGTTCTATTAGGTTGATATTTTTTATACTTAGCTCCGAAGGTCTTATGTATACTTTCTGCTAGTTTTTCTCCGTTTTTACTTTTCTCGTGGTGATAAAAGAATACATCAATATTTTGATTTTCGCTTCTACTATCTACATGCGTAACAATCAATCGTTGGTATTTTCCTCTATTTTCTTTATACAGATCATTGACAATATCCACCCGCTGTTTTAATCTTGCCAATTGGTTTAACGGTATTGTTTTATCCATATATGCAACCTCATCGTGGTCGATTTCAAGAACGAAATCATCTCTAATTCCGTCATTTTCGTCTTGTATAATGATGTATACTTCGGCACCATGAGCCAATAACTCTTTAGCCAAACGTAATGTAATATCATAGGCATATTCATCTTCTGCTATCGCCTTGCCTGCATAAACCCCCATAGCACCTGGATCAGGGCCACCGTGACCTGAGACCAAATAATATACATTACCTTTTAACCGTTCGCTTTTGGCAATAACCGTTTTATGCTTCTCTCCAAAAATGTCATAAGAATCACTTTCTAGCTCTTTAATTTCTTTTGACTGCAGCTGTAAAGAATCTACAATAGACACAGTATCTAATTTTATTCTTGGAAGCACATAAACTCTACCAGCAACGAGGTGCACACTATCGCGTAAATCATGATGATTTAAGGCTACAAACTCATCATAAGCCTCATACGGATTTACACCTTGCTTTCTTAACAGCGATAAAATTCCGTCACCGGGTTCAGCCACAACTGTTTTCAACGAATCTTGCGCAACGCAAAAAACGCTAAAAAACATTAAAAATAAAATTGTAAAACTGTTGTGTTTCATGCTATTGTTGAACGCAAGGTCTATGCCATACTTTATTTACGGCTATCTATCGAACCACAAAGATTGCTAAAAATATTGACCAATACCAAAGACAATTCCGTTGTCGCCGTCTTTTGTGATTCCGTAGCCGTAATCTATCCTAAAAATCGCATTGAAAACTCGCTTGTGCATAAATCGGAGTCCGACACCCGGGTAAATTCTAAGATTCTCACTCTTTAGCAAATCATCAAATCCGCCTGCGGGGTTCCGCCATGTGCCTCCATCTACAAATACATTTCCTTGTAGTACAAACTTATTTTTATCTATTAAAGTTTGTCGATATTCGGTATTTAAAACAACCATACCTGTACCTCTATCAATGGTATTACCCACCCCTCTAATATTTAAATTATTATCTACTGTGAATGGTGCAAACGGACTATCAACATTACTTGCCAAACCCAAACGCAACCTGTTTGCCCAGTTACCCCTATCTCCTATTCTTTTGAAATAGGTAAAATCATTGAACCCGATTAAGAATTCAGGCAAATTTGTATTGGTACTGCCCACATACTGCAGATTCAGCTGACTTCTAAAACCTTCTAAGTAGTGATAGAAATAATCTAAACTGTTATAGTCATAAATAAATTTGAACAGATGCTTATCTACATTTAAATTCAAAGGTACGCCCACACCAGTAGCCCCTTCTACGTATTCATAGTCTTCTGTAAAAAAGCTAAAGCCCAATTCTATTCTATTTTTAAAATTGAGTTCGTAAAGTCCTAAGAGTTCAAAGCCGGTATTGTTATACTTATAGTCTGCTGTATCATCTTGAAAAAATACAGGTTCTAAAGTGGTGAAATTATTATAATTTACCGCCAGCCCAAGCTTATTAGAGAATAGGTATGGTGCTCGTACACTTAACCCAAACGAGCTATAATTATCATACTGATAAAAAGCGCCTAATGTAATGTTGCGACCAAAAGAATTAAACTCTTGCAGCCCAATTCTAAAAGCAAAATCATCATTTGAAGAACTAAATAGATTAGCAAACGGAATTAACGTAAAGTTTTCTTCAATAACATAGGCTACCTCACAAGTTTCATTTGCTAAATTTTTAATCTCGTAATACGCATGAGAAATAGACGGCAATCTTTTTAAACGCAGTATGTCTCGATTCATTTGAACAGAATCTAACAGCATACCTTCTTTTACGTCTACCAGATTTTTAACAAATGAAATCTTAGTCCGCTTTGCGCCTTCAAACTTCAATTCTATCACCCTTATATCTTGCCCTTTCAATAAGAAACTGGCAAATAATAGCATAAAAAAGGGAAGTATTTTTATTTTCATTTTTTTTCAAATACTCATACTATAACTCATATGAATCTTTCATCAAGATTTTCAATATAGAACAAAATAATTGCGCAATCAATTATAGTTCAAAAGCATACCTATAAATACCAAAAAAGAGCCTAGTTGTTTTATCAACTAAAGGCTCTTTAAAGGAACACTCAAACTAATTTTAAAATATACCGCGCAATCCCAAATTAAAGGTCTGCCCTAGTCCTGTATTATTACCACGTACAAAATTGGTGTACAACACTTCTAAATTCAATGCATTTGTCAATTGATATTTTGCACCGCCACCTAAGGCTGTAAAATCTTGTGTAAAATCGTTTCCTAAATCTAAACGTTGAGAATGTTGCGCCAAAGCCAAAATGGTGAATTTACTGGATGGGAAATAGCTAAGAAATAAACCCGGACTAAGATTTAAGCTATTGTTTGCGAAACTTTCATCTTTGTCACCAAAGCTTAATTCTGAATTGATTTCACTAAAAAGCTGCCATTTATCGCCAGGAAAAGTATAATCATAAAAGAATCTATTTTGCCAGATGTATCCCTTTTGATCTAAAAAGACTCCGTTTTCCGTTTCATTATCTACCAACGGGATAAAAAATGAACTTTGAATGGAAAAATTACTGACAGAAGCAATTGGCACAAACTTTACCGATGGCGCTATCGATGTTAGACCTGATCTGGCGGTGTTATTCTCTCCGTCAAACTTAAATACATCTAATGCACTTCTATCACCGACAACATTTGACCTGAATTCTAGAATAGCACCTACATTCCACCTTTTGTTAGTACCTACACCTGTATACCCTTCAATGGTAGACGTAAAAAATGTTTGTCTTGGCTCTTTACCTTCTGTAAATGTGCTTTCGGTTTGCGTATATAAATTATTAAACCATTTGATATCGTACTGACCTTTGCCTACTAATTTCGACGGTGTGTACTGTTGTATATTACTTTTTTGCTGCAAACTATCTTGACTATACCCTTTAAATAAGGCACAAAAAGCCACTGCAAGAAATAAATTTCTAGTTATAATATTCATAATAAGGTTTTTAGGTTTTGTTAATTATTTAGCTTCGTTCAAAGACCAGTCGTAAGGGTAATAAGAAACCTTTGTATTTTCTGGTAATTGCTCTCTTCTATAGGTATTGATAAAATCTACTGTACTTCCTTTTTGTTCAAAATCTCCTTTATACCATTCGAACAATTGTGAAATCTGAGCTTTATTCTTATTTACTTTTATAAAGTTGGGATTGTTCAACGCCTTAACCGTTTGTTTCTGTAACTGACTTTCTAAAGCAGCTGGCTTATACGATGTATTTATAATTGGAGGACACCCCAAACCTGCACATACCAATACGAAGTGGAATCTTGCTTCTGTTGGAAATTGTGCTCTAAGCAAATCATTTTCTATTCCGTTTAAGGTTGTTGACTTACCACCAATTTCGTGTTTTGTTTTATCAAAAAAACCAGCAACATCTAAAGGCGATTTTAATGGATAGTTTTTAACGATACCGTCTATTACCAGAAGATTATAAGCATTGATCCAAAAAGCTTGGTAGGTAGTAGCATCAGATTTTGAAACCGAAATACCTTTTGCTGATGCCAATACCGCATTCAAAGCATCAGGATTGTTTTTTATCGCTGCATATTTCACTTTACCATCAACAACATTGGCTTTAAAAAAGCTATCACTTTTACTAAAAAAAGTGTTTACATCTTGTGCAGATATATTAGTTACTATTAAAAGGAAAAATAGTGTCTGTAGTAAAGTTCTTTTCATGATATTCGAAATTTAAATTCGCATTTGAGTTTGTTTAGGTCGTGGCTTTTTTCAAAAACATACACTTCCTAAAAAAAATAATTTATTTTATTTAAAATTTTTAAGCCAATTAAACACTGATTTACTGTGTTTTACAAATCCGTTTTAATGCTATTAAAACGCAAACTACGTTTAAAAGTATCACAGAGTTATAACAAGTTTATAATCTTTCTAAATAAAAAGTAGGCTGTTAAGTTCTTACCTTTAATACCGACACACACATCAATAAAAGCATTTTATGGATCATATAGTAATTATTGGTAATGGCATATCCGGAGTCACGTTAGCTAGACATATACGAAAGCTATCAGACAAAAGAATCACCATTATTTCTGCAGAAAGCGACTATTTCTTCTCTCGTACCGCATTAATGTATGTCTACATGGGGCACATGAAATTTGAACATACACAACCTTACGAAAACTGGTTTTGGAAGAAAAACAGGATCGACCTCGTAAACGGATTTGTAGAAAAAGTGGAGACCGATGCTAAAAAGCTAGTCTTAAAAGATGGCTCCTCTATATCTTATGACAAGCTAATCATCGCAACAGGTTCTAAACCGAACAAGTTTGGTTGGCCTGGGCAAGATTTAAAAGGTGTACAAGGTTTGTACTCCAAACAAGATCTAGAAATGCTTGAGAAAAATGCCCCTAATAAAAAGGTTTGTAACCGTGCTGTTATTGTAGGTGGCGGACTCATAGGCATTGAAATGGCAGAAATGCTGCGTTCTCGCGAAATACCGGTTACTTTTCTAGTCCGTGAAAAGAGCTTTTGGAACGGAGTATTACCGGCAGGGGAATCTGCAATGATCAACGAACATATTCTAGAACATCATATTGATTTACAGTTAGACACCAATCTTGAAAAGATAATTTCTGATGAAAATGGGCGTGCAAAAGCAGTAGTCACAGATAAAGGCGAAACCATTGAATGTAATGTGGTCGGCTTAACTGCTGGCGTAACACCAAATATCGATTTTCTAAAAGATTCTGGTATTGAATTGGGCAGGGGTGTTAAGGTTAACCGATTCTTGGAGACCAACGTAAAAGATGTATTCGCTATTGGCGATTGCGCAGAACAGCATGAGGGCATTGGTAGCAGAAGACCAATTGAAGCTGTTTGGTATACAGGTAGAATGATGGGCGAAGCGCTTGCGCAAACTATTTGTGGTAACCCAAGAGAATACAACCCTGGTCACTGGTTTAATTCGGCTAAATTTTTAGATGTAGAATACCAAACCTACGGCTGGGTATTTAGCGAACGTAGTAAAAATGATAATGAACACCATTTTCATTGGCGCCATGCTTCTGAAAAAATATGTATTACCGTTGCGTTTGATAAAGACAGTCATCAATTCTTAGGCCTAAACACCTTTGGCATTCGTATGAGACATGAGATTTTTGACCAATGGTTGACAGAAAACAAAGATATTGACCATGTAATGACCTATTTAAAAGATGCCAATTTCGACCCAGAGTTTTTTAAACTTTATGAGGATGAAATTATCGCCAAATACAATGCTGATTTCAATAAGAATATCAGTGCAAAGAAAAAAAGCTGGAAACGTATTTTCAGTATCGCCTAACTAAATAACAAACACAAACAACACCTACTATGGGTAATTTTGACAGAAGTATGTCACTTGCGGGAGAACCGCCTAAAGCATTAAATACAGGCCAAAAATTGGCGGTATTAGTAGGTATGACCGGTATGGGCATTCTTATATTACAATTGTTCAACTTAAACTTGGGAAATAGTGCATTGTGGTTAACGATTTCTATCGTGGCTATTTTTACAGGCATTATTTGGTTTTCACAAGCAGCTTACGCCCATAAACATAAAGGTATTAAGAATGACGGTGTTTGGTTTAAATCTATTTCTAGCCGTGGCGTGCTAGCCTGGATGGGAGGTATTGCCTTAACAGGGTTTTACATTGTGCTCTATTTCTATCCGCAATATTTAGGCTTGGTAAAAGATGGCGACAACACGGGTTTAATCGCTTTATTTGATCCGCTAAGTAAAGGACTTAGTGGCAACCCTGCCAGCCAGTGGTTCGTTTACGGCACTATGTACACCGTTGCTATTTTGGCATTTGGCGCTAAATTCATTTGGAAATACCGTCATAATAAATACGAGCAATTGAGAACGGTTAGTGTTATGTTTTTTCAAACTGCATTTGCGTTTTTCATTCCAGAAATAATGGCGCGTTTAAATGGTGACTTACCATATTACGACCTTAAAAACATGTGGCCTTTAAACTATTACAACTTTGAGCGTTACCGTATTAACGGGTTCATAGATTCTGGTAGTGTTGGTATGACGATGTTGTTTTTCGGTATTATATCCATCTTTGTGATCTCTCCTTTTTTAACTTATAAATACGGTAAACGTTGGTATTGCTCTTGGGTTTGCGGTTGTGGCGGATTGGCTGAGACTGCTGGTGATTCTTTTCGTCAGCTAAGTGATAAATCTAAATTCGCTTGGAAAGTTGAGCGTTGGGTAGTACATAGTGTTGTAGTATTTGTAACCTTAATGACTACAGCCGTTATTTACTCTTATTTAGGTAATGACAGTAGTAAATACTGGTTAACAAAAACAATGTTTATCTCTGGTGTAGCAGTTATTTTGACAGCTGTATTTGCTTGGGTAATGATTTATAAAAGAGAAGAACTGGCAAAAGATGCGAAGTATGGTGCTATTGGATATTTCACCATTATCGCCGTATTAATAGGAATGCACTTTTTTAGTGACTCAGCAAACATATTCATTTTCAAAGCAGAAACATTACGTACTACTTACAGCTTTTTAATCGGTAGTATTTTCTCTGGAGTTATAGGAACAGGATTCTACCCTATTTTAGGTAATCGTGTTTGGTGTAGGTTCGGGTGCCCAATGGCAGCTATGTTAGGTTTTCAACAACGTATGTTCTCTAAATTTAGAATTACGACCAATGGTGGCCAATGTATTTCTTGTGGTAACTGTTCTACGTATTGCGAAATGGGTATCGATGTTCGTGCCTATGCTCAAAAGGGTGAAAACATTGTACGTTCTAGTTGTGTAGGCTGTGGTATTTGTTCTGCGGTTTGCCCAAGGGGAGTTTTAAAATTAGAAAACGGACCAGAAAAAGGACGTATCAATTCTCAAGATGTCTTATTAGGTAACGATGTTGATTTAATGGATTTAGTGAATAAAAAATAGATCTTATTTCTAAAATGGAATATGCTATTTTTTTGCATTATGACTTATAAACTCAGGTGCACTTAAATTATATAACAGGAAAAAGTTCATGAAAGACTGGTTTTTACTAATCTTTCATGATCTTTACAACCTACTAACATCAACTCATACATTACATGAATCGCTTTTTAATCCTCTTACTTTTAGTATCTCTTTCTGTTCAATCGCAATTGGAAGTCAATTACCCTGAAGTAATTTATGGCAAAGAAAACATTAGTGCCAGTTGGGTAAGTCACCCAGATACTCAAGGAGGCGAAGACACTGCTGTGTTGTTTCGTAATACCTTTAAAGTAGCAGACACAAAAGCTGATTTTATTATCAATATTTCTGCAGACAATCATTATTACCTTTATGTAAACGGTCAGTTTATTACTCACGGACCGCAGTTGAGCGATATTCAACATTATAAATATGAAACCTTAAACCTGAAAGATTACCTAAAGCAAGGGGAAAATGTTATCGCCGTCAAGGTGATCAATTTTGGTAAAAGGAGGTTTTTGGGTATGCAGTCCATCTTCACCAGCGTAATGGTGAACGGCGTTACAGACAATGCCAAAATCATTAATACCACCGGATTCAATGATACTTGGGTAAGCACTGTCGACGAATCGTACAAAGCGAACGAAGTTATCTGGAGAGGAGATGGCGAAAAGGCTATCGTTGGCGGTTTTTATGCCAATAACCCTACCGACATTGTTGACATGAACAACTACCCTACAAATTGGGAAACATTAGATTTTGATGATACTAACTGGAAAAAAGTCGAATTTTTTGAAAATGCCAGTAGCATGGGCGGCTCTATTGCTTATTTATTAGAACCTCGTAATTTACCATTACTTTCATGGGATGAGGAAAGAATTGCAAGTATTGTTCGTTCTTCGAAACCAATTGAAACTGAGTTCCCAGTGTTGGGTACTTTGACACTTGCCCCGAACACAACAACCACTTTTTTATTAGATCAACAATACGTAACTAACGGATTCCCAGAATTGATCTTCAGTAAAGGAAAATCATCAATAATTACTATTAAGTATGCTGAGAATCTTTTCGGTGCCAACAATGCAAAAGGGGACCGAAACGACTTGGAGAATAAAAAGCTTTTAGGCTATTACGATGAAATTATTTCTAACGGAAAAGATGAACAGAAATTCATTCCGAATTGGATGCGTACGTTTCGGTTTATTGAGTTTGGAATTGAAACCAAAGACCAAGAACTTGTTCTTGAAAATTTCGTAAACCATAGATCAAGAACTACCATACCTTCAATTGCAAAATTCACTTCAGACGATGAAATGTACAATGACATTTTTGACATCTGTAAGCGTACTATTGATATTTGTACACAAGATTATTTTTTAAGTGATGCCTATTACGAAACTATGCAGTATGTAGGCGATACAAAAATTCAGGGTTTAATTTGGGAAGCTTTAAGTGGTAATGCCGAACATACCAAAAATGCGATTCGCCAATTTGATCATTCTAGAGATTCTGATGGTAATATTTTAGGTGCTTACCCACTGAGATCTACTTTTATTTACCCGACCTATTCTTTAGTGTGGGTAGATATGATTGCCGATCAGTACAATACTTCTGGCGACAAAGAATTTATACATACCTACAAAGATGGTATTATTAATACACTTGCCGGATTTGAGAAAAACATGAACGACCTAAATTTGGTCAACAAAACACCATACCGTTATTTTATAGATTGGTATACCGGACCTAATAATGGAAGTGGAACCGCTACTAAAAATGACGGACTAAACTCTGCCGTAGTTAGTTTACATTATGTGCATGCGCTACAAAATGCGTCGCGCCTTTTCAGTGAAATTGGTGATAAGCAAACCGCTAGCGATTATAAAAACCGTGCTGACGAAATTATTACATCGGTATACGAATTGTGTTATGATGCCGATAGAAGTCTTTTTGCCGAAAGACCAGACAAAACCATTTACGATCAGCATACTAATATCATGGCGATATTGACAGATGCTATACCAGAAAATGAGCAGCGCGCACTTTTAGATAAAATTCTAAACGAAGAAGATTTATTACAAGCAACCTATTACTACCGTTTTTATCTTTTTGAGGCGATTAAAAAAGTAGGTGCTCCTGAATTATTCGACGTCGCCCAAAAACCTTGGGAGCAAATGATCAATGAGAACATGACCACCACTTTAGAGCGTTTTGAAAGTGTAGAGAAACCAACAAGATCAGAGGTACACCCGTGGAGTGCATCGCCCGCATATTTTTATTTTAATTATTTGGCAGGCATCCGGTCTGTAAAGAATGATTTTGAAGAAGTAGAAATAGCTCCGGCATTCGGCAAACTAAATGAGATAGCAGGTTTGCTTCCTACATCAAAAGGAAATATTGAATTTGAATTAAAAAGAAACAAACATAAATTATCCGCAGAAATAACCCTTCCTACAACCATAAAAGGAAATATAGTTTGGCAAGGAACTGTGGTTGAACTAAAACCTGGAAAGAATACATACACCCTAAAAAGCGCTAAATAATATAGCATATTAGGTGTCTGTTTCGATACAGCAATAAACTTGAATTATCAAAAAAATGAAGCTATTTAAACTCTTTTACGCCGCACTTATTTGCTTAGGATTGTTAGCTTTTATAAATCCTGAAGACAAACGCTACGAGCGTACCTATTACGATGACGGTACCTTAGAAAGTGAAGGGTGGATTCGCTATAGCACAAAAACAGATTATTGGACCTTCTACCACCAAAATGGTCATAAATCTGAGCAAGGTTTTTACGCTTATGGCAAAAGAGAGAAATATTGGTTCTTTTTTAGTGAAGACCGTATTAGAACCAAAGAGGGGAAATTCGTTGAAAATAAAGAAATAGGTTGGTGGTTGTTTTATGACAAAAAGGGACGTGTAAACCACAAATGCCAATTGACAAAAGGAATTAAAGACGGATATTGCCTAAAATACAAGGATACAAAATTGATATCTGCCGAGAAATATAGCAAGGGTGAAAAAGTAAAAGAATGGACATCTTTTCGCGCTTTCACCAGTGAAAATAGTTTATCAGATTTAAAATAATGACAGACATTAAAGTAATTATACCAGCTTTTAACGAAGCAGATTCCATTGCACATGTCATCAACGAACTACCAAAATCGGTATCTGAGGTAATCGTTGTGAACAATAATTCTACAGACGATACCGTAAAAAATGCAGAAGCTGCAGGGGCCACAGTACTTACCGAGACTAGAAAAGGTTATGGTTTTGCCTGCCTTAAGGGGCTAGACTATGTAGCATCGTCAACTAAACAACCCGACATTATCGTATTTATTGACGGAGACTATTCTGATTACCCAGAGGAACTGGATAAGATAGTTGCACCTATTTTAGAAGATGACATCGATTTCGTGGTCGGTGCAAGAACAAAAAGCTTGCGAGAAGAAGGTTCGATGACGCCGCAACAGATTTTTGGCAACTGGTTAGCGACATTTTTAATGCGATTATTTTTTGGCGCAAAATTTACGGATTTAGGCCCTTTTAGAGCTATTAAATACGAAAAGCTCAAGGAATTGAACATGGAAGACAAAACTTATGGATGGACGGTTGAAATGCAACTGAAAATTCTTAAGAAAAAAATGACATATACCGAAGTACCAGTACGTTACAAACGAAGAATTGGCATCTCTAAAGTATCAGGAACCGCAAAAGGTAGTATATTTGCAGGCATAAAAATTTTGGGGTGGATCTTCAAATACAGTATTAAATAATATGGCACTAGCTTTAGCTTATTTTATTATCATAATTTATAGTATCTCTTTACTATTAATTTTCTTTTATAGCTTGGCGCAGCTGAATCTATTATTCAACTACTTATCTCAAAAAAGAGAGAACACAACAGCTCCAAAATTTAACCTTTTAGACCCAAAAGAAATTCCGTTCGTAACCATTCAGCTTCCTGTATTTAACGAGGAGTATGTTATGGATCGCTTATTGGAAAACATCGCTAAAATAGAATACCCTAAAAGTAAATTAGAGATTCAGGTTTTAGATGACTCTACCGATGACACTGTAATTACAACTGCTGCCACTGTTGCTAAATTGCAAGAGACCGGTTTAGATATTCAACATATTACAAGAACAGATCGTTCTGGTTTTAAAGCGGGTGCTTTAAAAGAAGGACTTAAAGTAGCGAAGGGTGAGTTCATCGCAATTTTTGATGCCGATTTTTTACCGGCTTCAGATTGGCTGAAGAAAACCGTTATCTATTTTAAAGATGAAGAGATTGGTGTGGTACAAACCCGTTGGGGGCACTTGAACCGCGACTACTCTACACTAACTAAAATACAGGCATTTGCATTAGATGCGCACTTTACTTTAGAGCAAGTAGGTCGTAACAGTAAAGGGCACTTTATCAACTTTAACGGTACCGCTGGTATTTGGCGTAAAGAGTGTATTATCGATGCTGGTAACTGGGAAGGCGATACGCTTACCGAAGATTTAGATTTGAGTTACCGCGCACAGTTGAAAGACTGGAAATTCAAGTATTTAGAAAATGTAGAGACTCCTGCAGAATTACCTGTAGTTATTAGTGCCGCACGTTCGCAACAATTTCGTTGGAACAAAGGTGGTGCAGAGAACTTTAGAAAAACAGTTTGGAGTGTTGTTACCGCAAAGAACATTCCTTTTAAAACAAAGTTTCATGGGGTAATGCATTTACTGAACAGTTCAATGTTCTTATGTGTATTCTTAGTGGCTTTATTAAGCATACCATCGCTTTATATTAAGAACACGTATGGTCATTTAGACTGGGTATTCTCTCTATTAAGTTTGTTTACCGTAAGTACGATCATCTTATTCGTTTGCTATTGGTTTACCTATAAGAGTATACAAGGCAGCGGCTTTAACAACTTTGTAGATTACATACGTATATTCTTTACCTTTTTCTCTGTAGCATTAGGTTTCTCTTTACACAATACCATTGCAGTTATTGAAGGTCACATGGGTAAAAGAAGTGAATTTGTACGTACACCAAAATTCAATATAAGCACTATGAAGCAAAGCTGGAAAGGCAATAAGTACTTGGCTAAAAAATTATCGCCAAATATGATATTAGAGTTTGCCTTAATGATTTATTTCATGTTCGGTATGTACAGCGCTATACCATTAAATGATTTCGGACTGTTTCCGTTTCACTTTATGCTATTCTTAGGTTTCGGGTTTGTATTCTTTAAATCATTGACCTCAAGAGCTTAAAACAGCTTTAAATAAGATATTAAAAAGGGACAGCCATTGGCTGTCCCTTTTTTGATTTATATAATTATCTTACCTTCAAACTAAGAACCAAACATAAGAGCTTAAGCGTTGCCAGTAATTCGCAAGAAATTGAATGACTCGAATTCAAACCAAACTTTCATTCTAATGAGAAAATTGGAGAAAGAATATCAGCCTTAGCTAATGGCAACTATCTAAACAAAAAACGATAATGAACCTGAATAAATTTCTATTTACTTTACTACTTATAGCTTCCTTAAATAGTTGTAAAGACAATAAAAAAACATCAATTAACGATGAACAAAACAAATCTATTTCTGGTGATAATTACGAAAATGAAGATGCAGAAGAACTTAACGAAAAAGGAATAGAATTTAGTAAAAATGGAGACTTTGATAAAGGTAAAGCAGTTTTTCTAAAATCTTTAAAACTAGACCCAAACAATGCAGCTACGTTAAGTAACTTAGGGTTAAATAGATTTTTAGATTCTGATTATAATAATGCAATAAAGTATTACCAAAAATCTTACGAAGTTTCAGATTCAACATATCATATTGCAGCAATTAATTTAGGCTTGACCTACTTCTATACTAAAGAGTTTGATAAAGGCGTTGTAATTACCAACTATGTTATTGAAAACACAGATGACAAAGACATCTTATCTACAGCCTATGTTCATAGAGCATTAAATTATCTAGGCAGAAATGACTGTAAAAAAGCTCAAACCGATTTAGAATACATCAAAGCAAATTTTAAAGGAATCGGAAATACTGAATATCACATAAAGGATTTGACCGAAAAAATAAAAAACTGCACACCAGACGGGTTATAAAAACTAGTGTTTTATATACTGTCTATATTAACCATACGGTTTGCTAGGTTCTATTTTCTATAGAAGAATACTCAAATGCTAACCCGCAATTGTTCTTATACTAAATGTTGGAAATTATTTAAAAACTTCCAGAAAATAAAATCTGACACAAAACAATTTATTGATGCAAAAAACCTTTTTATTGCTATTAGTACTGTTTCAATTTCAATCTGTTATAGGGCAAAAAACTTTAGAACAGATAATTAATGAGGCACCTTTTTCTACAGATTATTATTCCCCTTTTAGCTATTATGATAGTGCAGGTGAAAAACAAGGGTTTTCGATACAAAACGAAACTGATGTTTTGAAAAAATTAAATTTAAAACCCTTAAAACATAGCGAATATTATATTACTGGTAAGTATGAAATAAACAACTTAACTATCCTTTTCTTCTCAGAGTATTGGGAAACTGAAGATATTCATTTTGCTCTACTGCTAGACAAATCGCTAAATGTTATAGATAGAATCGATGAGACATCATATGATAATGCCGAAGGTTTTTATGGCGTAAACTCATGGATTGACTATAATATTATAACCATCAATGCTCAAAACATATATAATAATCCTGAGTATACAGTAAAAAAATACTCCATTACAAATAAGGGTTTTAAGCCTATAAAAAATCAGGTAGTTATAAAAACACCATCAGGAATTAGAATACGTAATAAACCAACGACTCAAAGTTCAGAAGTAGCAAAAGCAGCTAATTTAAAAGTTTTCGATTACTTGTCTATCGACGGAAACATAGATTCTACATCAGTATTTGACAATGGGAAATATCTAAAAAATCACTGGTTAAAAATTGCAACAAAAGATTCATTACAACAATTAGGATATGTTTTTGGTGCTTTTGCAAAAAGACACATTGAAATCATTACAAACGATTATAATGTGATTATTGATGAAGTGTCAAAAGAAGAATTTAATTCGGCAGAACGACATAAAAAAGGGAATCCCAGTACCGAAAAAGTAACAGACATAAAAAAAATTAAAACAATTTTAAAGAATCAATTGATTGGAAAAATCAATGAAGATGGTTATTACACTATAAAAAAAATACTAACAGATAACGACAAAGAAACTAGTGCTTATCTTGATGAATGTGGAATTACTGCTTATTACCCAGAGTACCATTATTTGTTGTTAGAATGCGGTCATTCTTCAGATTACTTAATAAACTTAAAAAATGGTAAAGATGATATTAACCGAATAGGAAACCCAGATTACTACACGCCATCTCCACAAAACACCTTTCGATTTAATGGATATTATAGCGGACAATCTAATGTTCATTTTTTAGAAAAAAACATTATAGACGATGAACCAGAGTATATGCTTAGTATGTCAAGTATCTTTTCGTTAGATTATATTGAAAGTTATTTTTGGATAGATAACACAACTATTTTCTTGATGATTGAAAATAAATATTATAAAATGCACCTACAAGAAATTTAAATACTAGCCGAACTATTTGCTAGCTTCTATTTTCTTTAGAAAAATACTCGAACACGAACCCGTAACAATTTTAGAAATGAAAAACGCATTTACCATATTACTTCTAACTTTATTATTGTTTTCATGTAAAAATCAATCAGAACCAAAAGCAGAAATCGTTCACATTGAGAAGACCGAATTGATTGAACCAAAGCAAACAGTTTCAATTGCTGAACAGTGGAATTTAATGGTTTTAGAAAAAGGCGGTTGTTTAGGTGGTGGACAATATTTCAAAGAAACTAAAAGAGAAATCCCTACAATGGTTTTTAGCGAAACCGAATGGAAAAAATTCTCAGAAAACGACAAAAGAAAATTGACTGAATTTTTAATCACAAAACTCTCTGACACAACGAAAACGAAAGTACATACTTGCCCATTTTTCGAAGCGACAAATGGTGAAATGGCAGTATATTCCCTTCAACACATTCACAAAAAAAATTGGTATGACTTTTCAGAATTTCAAGCCTATAAAGACAAAGAAATTAAAAGTGCAATTGATCAACCGCAAATATGGCTACAGAACGTATTGAAAAACGAAAATGAAAGAAAAAAACTAGCTGAATTGTTTAAAAATAAACTGAAAAATTAGACTAAAATGGATAGTATAAATTTCAAAAAATGGGCTTTCCATTTTATGATTTGGATTTTAATAATTAATGTAATTACCTTTTATCTTACAATTAGCTATACGAGTATATTCCATGACGGAAACAACACAGCAGAAGCTTATTTATACTTTGGAATATTAGAAACAGTTTTACTTTTATTGTGTCTGATTTTTATAATTATTAGTAGTATAAAAAAAGAGAAGAAAAATTATCAATATTGGATTTCCATTGTTGGTCTCGTCATTATTGGAATTTTGCCAACGATACTCTTTTTATTTTTAAATTATTTTAAAGAATACTTGAACTAAAAATATAAAAAGTATTTTCTCTGCTAAGAACTACTTGCTTTCAAATTAATAAAGCAACCAAATACAATACCTATTGGCGCTGAATTAAGCTTTAGAAAAGAAACAAAAGCACTACAATAATTTATCAATCTACCTTATTCAAATTTTTATTGTCATTAATGGTTTTTTCTAAGCCATCTTCCCCGCTAATCGGCACACAATACGAACCACCAGTTCCTTGACCATTATCTTGTTCAAAATAACCTTCATCACATTTTCCTTGCTCGAAATCACTTTCACAACCTAAAAGACAAATTCCAAAGACAACTAATATTACAATTTTTATTGACATAAAAATGAGTTTTCACAAGTCTAAAATACTTAAAAAAATAGCTAGTTTAGGCAGATAGTCTAAAACAAGTCAAACCTGTTACGCAAGCTTCTCAACTAACACAAAGTACCAAATAAAATAAAAAATCACCCACCTACCGTAAACGCACTGCAAAAGATAAAAACGGCGTTAAGAAATAGGTCATAAAATATTATATTTAAAGTCTAACGTGCATTTAACGAAACTTCAAATAGATTACCCCAGTGAGTGCAATCGTTCGGCACAGGCAAGTAATAAGCTTTAGACAGTAGAATAGATAGAAGCAAAAAGTCATCTTACTGCCGATGTAAAAATAATTAAGACGTTCTTGTAATTTAAAATGCAACAGAAATATACTATGGATTATTTAGACGATTTATTTGAAAGGTTAGAAAATAATGATTTGAGACCTGGTCTAACATTACCTGAAGGGGTTAGCTATCAGACTAACTTAACGGTTTCTTGGAATGCAAGAATTGAATCAAAGAAGCTCTCTGACCCTAAATGGATTAGTCCATTAAAAGAACGTTTAAATAAAGAAAAGATAACCATAGAGAAAATAAATATCATTCGCGTTTTAATACCGTTAGCTGATAAAAACAAAGAAAACTCGATAGCCGATTATATCATTACATTTATAAAACAAGAAAAAACTAGGTGGGTTCGCGATGTTGCTTTGTCTTCTTTAAATAATTCAGAACTTGAAATTATAAACGAGAAAGAATACCTGTTTGAATTAATTAAGGACAAAGATTGGCAAATCAAATTAAGCGCTTTAGGCTTATGGAAGAAACTAGATAAATCATATTCTAATAGAATAGAAGATGTTTGCTTAGACTTAATAGAAAAAAACCAGAAGAAGCCACATGAGTTAAGCTCCATCTGCGGTGTATTAGCCAAACACGGTACCACAAAATCACTTCCTCAAATCAAAGAAATCGCTAAAAATAACAGCAAAGCTTTTACTGTAAATTCAGCCATAAATGCAGTGAGAGAAATTAACGGTGCCAAAGAATTAGATTTCTTTATTGAAATTTTTCAGACCAACCGAAATAATGATGTCAAGTCTATGATTACCCAGGTACTTTGCGAATTTGGAGGCGAAAGTGTTATTGACCTATTAATCAAAAGAGCTAAAAATATACTTTCTAAAAAAAGAAAAACGAATATGATATATGTTGGCGGCAGTAAACCTGAACTTGTTCATATTCTCACTTTTTTGACAACGTACGATGATAAGAAAGTAAATAAATTAATCGATTTTATAAGAACCAAAAAAATAGAATTAATGGATGAAACAGAATTGACTTGGTTCAAAGAAAAAGTAAAAACTACATAGAAAAACAATTACTATTTGTGGAAATTTCTGGTTCTTCAACTAGCGCTTAAAGATTCTACAAAAAAAACTCAAGATGGCTAAAACTGCCAAAAAGAAACTTTGAGGCGGCAAAAAGTGATTACTAATGTTGCGAGGAACCAAAGAATTATTTTGACTGAATTACTTATTAAAATCAACCCCATTTTCATTTCATTAATAAAAATGTATCTAATGAAAAACATATGGAATAGCATTCAATTGAAAATAAATTCAATTGATCATAAAGCAGGCAACTCTTTCAACCGACCCGCCACAGATTCTGAAATAAACGTACTGAACTCTCATTTTGATCAAAAAATTCCGATTGAGTTTATTAACTATTTAAGAGTATATAATGGACAGAATCATAACAACTTTGAAATTCAACCCTTTAATTATTATGCCTTTATTCCTGTAAAAGAAATACTTGAAATAGTAAAAATGCAAAATGAGTTATGGGCAGATGAAGAATCTATAGCTTCGATCTCTGAAAATAAAATACAACCAAAACAATGGGACAAAAATTGGCTTCCAATCGCAAGTGAAGCTTCTAGTTATTTAATTTTAGATATGAACCCTGGTAAAAATGGTGTATTCGGACAAATTTTTCAACTATTTTCAGGCATGGATTACGAAGACAATAATATTGTTTTAGCAGATTCGTTTCTTGAATTTAGCGAAATACTAATGCATAAACTAGAAAGTAAAGATTATGAAATTGAAGATGATGAACCTACCCTAATTTTTAAAAATGATTGGATATAAAGACCTCTTATATCATGTTTCATTATCAATTTCATCAAAATATATTTTAAAGCAAAGGTCTGTGTGTTTTTAAATATATTAACTTGTTTTTACCTATTCGTAGGCAAACAATAAAAATCATAAATGCTAGATCAAATACAATTAGACTTTTTTAAGACATATAAAAAAATTGAATCAGAAGAATTAATTCTACAACCAATAGAAGGTGAAAATTCAAAATGGTCTTCTAATGCGATGTTTGATTTAACTCCTTTACATATTGAACGATCTAGAGGTAACTTGACCTTTACTGATATATCTGAAGAAAAACCTAAAACAGGAATAATAACAGAGGCGCTGTATCACAAGAATAAGTTAGCCACTTTAAAAAACTGGAACGGTAACGAATTAACAGGAATGTCTGTATTTTCATATGATCAAAGCAACAAGATTAAAATAATAAATGTTTCTATTGATGAAGATGACCAAGAATTAAGAGGGCTTACTATTTTTTCTATCCAAAATAATAAGATAGTAGATAAAACACAAGCAAGTATATACGGTGCATTTACAGAACATTATATATACTCGAATGATCAATTAATAGAAATTCGAATATCTAAAAGAATAGATTACATAAATGAAACAATTGATACGATAGACGGTATCAGCAATGTACCTGAAAATAATTTTTCTTATTTAATTGAATATAAAAACGATAAATTATTTCAAATTATTGGCGAGAATGGTTCAAATATTTTAAAGATTAAATAGCTTCTTTAAGCTTGATTTAAATTTGAAAACAAAAAATAGTTGCTTATCGACTAGAGCTTTAGTTCTAGCTGCACATATAATTAGGCTTAGCAACATGTATAGTTTCCCTATTAATGAATTTTATTAAAAACAAATCCGTCGCATGACAAATAAATTAATAACTCAATTAGAAAAGGTACTCCCTGCGGGTATGACCATACCCAAAGAGTTACATCTATTATATGAATGGATTGAAAACAACAACCTGTATGTTGACAATAAAAATGGATATAGAATTGGTTTTCTATACCCCGAAAAAAAGTTAAAAGAAAGCTGGACCGATACCGAAAGAGAAGGTGGTACTGAAATTGAATTTGCAGCAGGCGGAACAGAAAATTTAAAATATTGGTTCGGTGGTGAAGACAATGAAGAAATCAACGCTAGATTATGTGTTTTTGCTCAAAGCGGTGCTGAAGGTTCTCAATCTGCCCTTTGGTTAAATAATCAGAACGAATTAAAAGTTGTTCATTTGGGGTCGGGCTCTGGCTCAATGTTATCATGTGTTTTAGCTGATAACATGATTGATTTTATACGACTTTTAGCTATTGGCTATGACGAAATATGTTGGGATGAAAATTTTCCATATCCACCCAATGAAAATGGCGAAGAATTTATCGTAAAACCTAATTTAGAATTCCAAAAATGGGTTCAAGATACGTTTCATCAAAACATTCCGAAGACGGCTATAGAAATTGTAAAACATCCTGCTAGAATCGATAGTGAAACTTCAGAAGATGAATTTTTTAATTGGTATCAACAATTCATAAAATAATAATCACTATTATAAAATATATGGAAATTGCCACCTTCGAAACTAAATGCCATTGCGGTTATACATTTGATTTGCCTGAACTAAGCGACATGAGCTACGGTGAGTTTCTATATTTCGATTCTAGTGGAAATGGGGCGAGGTATTTATGTGCTATTAATAATCAAACTTGGGAATATATCTCTACCATAATTGATTCAGAACTAAAAGATACTAGTCTAACTAAAGGAATAATTATTCGTAATACTTTAGGAGAAATTGCTGATAAAATAAATATAAACACAACATATGTACAAAAGGGAGTATGCCCTAAGTGCAACTCATTTGTAAACAGTAATACTGAAATAAAAAAAGGAATTATGGAGGTTGAAGAAATGAGTTTTAAACAATTTCAAAAATATACTGATTCTGAGAAAAGAAGAATTGTAACTGAATTTATAAAACTGTAGTTAATAATACTACTAACCAAAAAAGGCTTTATACTAAACCAAATTTGTACTTTTTAGATTTGTTATTATCCAGTTATATCTCATTGCAACCTACTAAAATGAAAAAAAATTAAAATTTTTATAAAAGCAACTATTCCAACTATAAATTCTATCTAAACATGGGAGAAGATGCTGAATGGACTTTTTACAGAGATTTTTTATATCCAAATAAAGAAACTAAAAATTACATGGCAGACTAGTCTTTGTTGCGAAGAATAGCAGGTGCACGCGATAACCTTACAAAGTCAAGAAAGGTAAACCATTGGATCTATTTCTTATTTGAAATCTGCTGATTGCCCTATTAACTGTGTTCAGCAATAAAAAATTAAACAACTAATTGCCTTGATAGAGTATATTTAATCCTACATAAAAACATTAACCATGATAAAATTATTAATAAACACACCTTCAAAAGAACAGTTATCTAACAAAACAAGTTTCGGCGGTTTACCTGTAAAAGGGGTAGATCAAAATATTGAATGGCCAAAGTGTGAAACCTGTAGTTCTGAAATGGAATATCAAGGAAAAATAAAAACAGACATTGGATTAGAATTAATTTTTATGTGCCAAAATGACCCAGGTATGTGCGATGAATGGGATGCTAATGAAGGCGGAAATAAAGTGCTTATTATCGCAGATGAAAATCTTGAATATTTTAATCCGGAAACAGAA
Source organism: Maribacter sp. BPC-D8 (assembly GCF_035207705.1). Taxonomy (NCBI): domain Bacteria; kingdom Pseudomonadati; phylum Bacteroidota; class Flavobacteriia; order Flavobacteriales; family Flavobacteriaceae; genus Maribacter; species Maribacter sp. BPC-D8. Next base: position 4,237,275 of record NZ_CP128187.1, on the reverse strand, counting down.
ACAAATACAACAAGAAATACAGAATATAGTGCTACCATATTTGAAATTGAAGCAGATAATTATGATGAAGCACGAGAAAAATGCGAAGAAAACCCTAGAGATATATTAGGTGCTTTATATGGTGAACCAGATTGGATTCAAAATGATGAAACACCAAACTGCGACTGTTGTGACGAAAAAATGAGGTTCGTAGCTCAATTAGAAGAAGGTCCAGACCACAAAACAGCCATGAACTTTGGCGGCGCTGGTGTAGGGTATTTATTCGATTGCCCAAAAGGCAATACAGGCAAATTTTTATGGCAGTGTTAGACAATATAAGCGAGTATGAATAAACGATTAATTCCTGGAGAAACAATAATTGAAGGTAGAGAGGTTAAATACATCAGTGATGATGGAAATGACAATTTTACAAATAACAAAAACGGTTTGTTTGACCTAATCACTTCACAATTTGAAATCGCTAAACATGGCGGCATCATTTCTGAAAACTGCAGGCTAACATTACCTAACGGAGAATTATTTCATACATTATCATATAAAGGAGATATTGAAGGGTGGCGTGAAGAAATTACTTTAGGTGCAGAAAAATTGAATCTTATTAACGGTAAAATAGTTAATGGGAATATTGAATTATCTGATGGCAGGCAATTTAGTTTATCCGCTTGTGAGATTGAATTTTATTAAAAAATATAATTAAGATTCAGATCAAAATGAAAAATAAGAATCGCATTATTGCCCTTTGGATTATTGGAAACATCCTCCTTTTAATCAGGTTCTTAATAGACCCTTATCTAATTCTATGCGAACCCTGCATGTCTGGTTACACCTGCCCACCTTGCCGCACTGAGTTTGCTAACCATATTTGGATCTATTTCTTCATCTTTAATCTGTTAGTTGCCCTATTAGTTTTAATTAGCAAGAAAAAATCAAAATCAAAATAAAATTAATAATTTTGGAATAATCATTCCAAACTACATATCTTTGCTTCGTGAATAAGAAAGAAGCCATATTATCATCTGCACTTAAATTACTTACAGAGAAAGGGGTACACAACACACCCATGTCTGCAATAGCGAAAGCTGCCGGTACTGGCATGGGAACTATTTATAATTACTTCCCAAATAAAGATATTCTTATCAATGAAATTTACATCAACATTAAGAATAAAGAAAAAGCACTGTTTTTAGAATTTGATGCCAATCAACCTATTAAAACCCAATTCGAGACCTATTTCACCGCTATAATTGACTTTTTTATTGCAAATGCAGAGAATTTTAAATTTATGGAGCAGTTACAAGCTTCGCCCATTATTACAGAAGAAATACGAACAGAGGGTGCAAAAGCCATTAATCCGGTAAAAGACTTATTGGTAGAGGGCAAACAAGAACGCATTATCAAAGCCATTGAAGTTGATGAATTATTGATGTTTATTGGTGGTGCCGTGTTATCGTATTTAAGATGGTATTTTAATCAGTCAGAAATTAAAAAATCATCCCTTAAAAATCAAATACAATTGGTTTGGGACGGAATTAAAGCATAAAAAATTTATCTAAAATCTGGAATGAATATTCACTCCACTAAATATATAATCATGAAAAAAAATATATTAATTACAGGTACTTCAACAGGTGTAGGTTTTGAAAGCGCCATCTTATTTGCTAAAAATAATTTTAAAGTATACGCTAGTATGCGTAATCTTAAAAAAGCTGTTGAATTAGAGAAACGCATTGCAGAAGAAAACCTAGATATTGAGATTCTTACTTTAGATGTAACTGACACGAAGTCTATTGCTACTGCCGTTGAAACTATCATAGAGAAAGATGGCAGAATAGATGTGCTTTACAATAATGCTGGTGCGGGTTTTGCAAAAACAACTGAACAAAGCACAGAGGCTGAGATTCGATGGGTTACCGATGTCAACTACTTAGGTGTAGTTTTCTGTACACAAGCGGTATTACCTTATATGAGAAAGCAAAAATCTGGTCAAATTATATCGGTTACCTCCGTTGGTGGTTTGGTTGGTCAGCCTTTTAACGAACTGTATTGTGGTGCAAAATTTGCTGTTGAAGGTTTTATGGAAGGTCTTGCTACTTATGTAGGCCGTGCCTTTAATATTAAATTCACCTGTATTGAACCTGGCGGAATTTCTACTGAATTTATGACTTCTGCTATTGGTAAAACCGCTGTCGATGGTGAGTTCGCAACTGGTGAATACCTACCTATTTTTGAAAGATATATGGCAGGGAATCAAAAAAGGGCACAAGAGAGTGAAGAACAAGTTTACCAGACGGGTTTAGAAGTAGCCACAGTTGCCTTAGAAGTGGCAAAAAATGAACAGCCACCCTTGCGTATTCGTACGTCTAAATGGGCAGAAGACTTTTGTAACTTAAAAACACAAGCAGATCCAGATGGCACTAAACTGGTTCAACAAATTAAGCAGACTTTTTTATAATAGAACATCAAAACATGTCTGATTTATATTATCACAAAATTTGATGTGCTATTCACTATTAATAATATAAATCAGGCTCTTTTACGACAGATAAGTTGGCACAATAAACGCCAAGAGATTCAAAGTTCTTAACTTTATAGTACTAACCACAAGAAGGGAGTTACAATGAAAAATCATTTTAAGATTTTAGCGATACCAGTATTGCTATTCATTTTTACAGCGTGCAAAGACACAAAATCGACAGCTACTACTGACGAAGTAACCATTTCGGTAAAGAAAGAGAATTTTATTTCTGGCGGATTGGCTGAGCCGATTTCTATTGTAAGCAGAGAACTTTCTGACGGCTCTACTGCCGATTGTTTTAAATTTGTGGTGACCTCAACCCCTACTGATCACGAAATGGGCCCTTGGTGTCCTGATAATATTTCTGATGATGCTTCTGCGGGTGGTATTTGGTTAGAAGATGGTAAAGTCTACGATGTTGATGGCGAATTTGTAAAAAACCTGAGTACATTTTATGATGATGAAACTTGGATGATGTACGACAACGAAACTGGTGCGATTACAAAAACAAGTTCAAAACAAGAATGTGAAGATGCCGCAAACCCTAATGTTGGTGAAGAATATGAAAATTTTTGTGTAGAATGTTTACCATCTTATATAGGTGATATAACCCACACCTATTATATACCTGTAACTCCTAAAAAAGCGGCTAAACCATATGCTTTTTCAAATGGACCAGGTGGCGGACCACCTCCTGGAGGTGGACCAGATGACGGACATGAAAGACCAGGACCAACACCGAATGGAGGCCCAGAAGGTCATTGCGGACCAAATGGTGGTTCTACTATGCCATCTAATAGAGGCTTAGCTTTTAACGGTGTTGTTTTTGACGCTCCGGCACCTGTAGATGCCATTTTAGGTGCATACACCATTGCTCCTTTTGATGATGCAGGCGGACATATAAATTTAAACGCTGGCTACCATTACCATGCGGCAACAGGAGTTTCTAAAAAAATTGAACAACCAGACAATCACGCCGCTATGATCGGTTATGCTTTCGATGGATACGGAATCTTCGGAAACACTAATGCAGAAGGAAAATCATACGAAGATTTAGATGAATCTCGTGGTCATTACGATGAAATTAGAGGATACCATTATCATGTAGATCAAGCCGGAAACAATAATTTTATTGACGGCTTACGTGGTGAATATGCCTTATAAAAATACTGCGCTAAAATTTTTACTTTTCAGTTTGCTATGGGTCAGTACTACTGCATTTGCCCATAGTCCTGATTTTTCTAGTATCATCATCTCTAAAACCGAAAACGGGCAAATTGTTTTACAAATAACCAGTTCATTAACGGCTTTTCAGCAAGAGGTAAATTACGTAAACGGCGAAGGAGCCTATAAATCTCCCGAAGAATTTCAAAACCTTGTACTTCAACTTTTCAAGTCTAGATTCTCTTTTGTTCTTAACAACAATGACACTATTAAGTTTAAGAATTCGAAAGTACTATTAGGTCATGAAACCAAAATAATTGCCGAAATAAATAGTCTACCTAAAGAAGTAAATCACATCTATTTAAAGAATACATTATTTAAGGATTTACACAATAGCCAATCTGTTGCTATCTTTTTATTGGTTGGATTTCCTGAAGAAAAATTCACTTTACAGCGCGATAATCAACACGAACTAAACATTATTCTAGAAGATGAAAATTGGATTGTGCCAACAGCTAAAAGTGATTATATATCCTTGAAGTATTTACCTTATCTTATTACTTTAATAATTGGAGGTCTGCTTCTCTTTATTTCTAAAAAATAAAAATATCTTCATCACTTTGTTCTATTAAAATTCATACAATGACAAGATTGTTTTTTTCTACATTAATCATACTTCTTCTTTCACTTCACTCATGTGAAATATTTGATCGTGAAAAACATAAAAATATAGATAAGCTTGTTGAACATTTTAATCAAAAAGAATATGAAAAAGCTATAATCTATGCCAACAAATTAATCGAGAAAAACCCTGATGATTATGTTTCTTGGACTACGAAAAGTCGAGTATTATTCAATTTAGGAAAGGATCAACAAGCTATTGCCGCAATTAACAAAGCAATATTAATAAACCCTAAATATTACGAAGCTTATGGTTATAGAGCCGCCGCGTATAAGCTATCTGGAGAATACGAAGTAAGTCAAATTATTTCTGATATTGATATTGCTCTTTCTGGAGAGCCTGACAATACTCAACTTATTAAAATTAAAGCTGATGCTCTCAAAGAATTAGGTGAATTTTCAAAGGAAATTAGCCTTTATGATAAAGTTCTCAGCTTAGACCCTAAAGATTATGAAGTAATAGTAGCAAAAGCATCATCAAATAAAAATCTAGGTAACTACGATTTAGCTTTAACAGGATACAAAGAAGCAATTAAAATGTACCCTAATAAATCTTTTGCCTTTGAAGAAAGAGCATATTTATTTATAGAGAATGAACAATTTGAAAAAGCAATAACAGATTATAACAAAGTGATTGATTCACTACCAAGCGACAAAGATATTCCACAAATCAAAACATACTCTTTAAACAATAGAGGATATGCATATTATAAAACGGGTAAAAATAACAAGGCATTATCAGATATTAATAAGTCCTTAGAAATACTCAATACAAATTCTTATGCTTATAAAAATAGAGCATTGGTATACCTAAATAAGAATTTAAAAAGCAAAGCCTGTTCTGATTTAGTAAAAGCTATTGAATTACGCTATACTGAACAATACGGTAATGAAGTTGAAAAATTGATAAATGAATACTGTAAGTAAAAAGAAGGATAGCGAAAATGACCTGTGAACTAAACAACAATCTAAATGGTCTGCTTGTTATGAACTACCACTGTAAAACAAACGAACCTTTCGCTATCCTCTTCTTAAAAATTTATTCTCGTTTACTTAAATAAACGAATAGAAGATTCTTTCAAATTTAATTTTGCCGGTTGCGGAAACTCAGCATGAACTATCAGTACATTTTCATGATGTTGCTCTAGCTTACTCAACACTTCTCTATTCAATAATAAAATGGTTGAATGACCAAAATGATCTAATTTATCGAGAATAGTTTTTCCGTTGAACTCACATACCCAATGGGTCTCAGACATATTCTCTTCATAAAACAACTCTAAAGTTGGTACTTGGTAATAATCATGCTCACCAATACCTTCTAAATCAAAAACCAAACGAAGCAATCCGCTTTCTAACTTTGCACCATCATTAGAAATGCCTAATTCTTCAAATGATAATTTACCTGAAGTTGGTTCATTAAATTTTACTTTTATCTCTCCTTGATTTATTTCTACTTTGCTCATCTACGTTTGTTTTTATGATACCATCAAAGCTAGATAACACCGCTAATGTATACTATGATATTTATCAGGATTGAAAAATTTAATACTTAAAAACAAGATTTACCTGCAACGATATAACGTAGTTACAATTAGACCGTTTTCATCAGCAATAGACAACAATACGCTTTCTTCAAGTATCTTAAAATTAAATGGTGCCAGCAAAAGATTGATTCCACTGTGCTTTTTTAAACGAGTGCCTTGACCTGAGATAATATCTTTATTGGGCGTAAAATCACCTTTAGGCAGATGTTCTGTAACGATTACATATTCGTAGCTAGCTAATTTAGCTACCACTTGCTTTACCTCATCATTAGAGATGTGTTGCAATACTTGTCGAACTATAGCACAATCTGCGATAGGTAATTTGTCTTTGGCAATATCTAAACATTGAAATTCTAAATTCGATGCTTTGAATTTCTCGCTGTTGCGCTCCATCAGTTCTGGAACAATATCTACAGCTATATAGTTCTTCGTGTAGCTTACCAATTCTTTACCTACATTAAAATCTCCGCATCCTAAATCGCACACTGAAATGGGGTTTTCGAAGGCTGTTAAAAAAGCAGTTAATGTCTCGATATAAGGTTTTACAATTTCTGGTTTATGAGAACCTTCACCCGAGTAAAAATCTGAAGTACCACTACCCCACAGATTCTTTTCATAGACCTGCTGCATAGCATCTTTTGTAGGCCATGGTTGTTTATTACGTATCGATTTATTTTCTTTTTTATCCACCGGACTCTTATTAAAAAAAACGCGCCATAAACTTTCGTTCATGGCGTGTCAATATACTTTAAAATAGATGAATTCTTATTATTTCTGGGTTGCTATCCAAGTTTTAACTCGACGCTCTAATAAATTTAAAGGTAAAGCACCGCCACCAAGAATAGTATCGTGAAAGCCTTTAATATCAAATTTATCGCCTAACTCGGTCTCCGCCATTTTACGCAATTCTTGAATTTTAAGCATCCCTATTTTATAAGAAGTTGCTTGCCCTGGCATTACCATATAACGCTGAACCTCTGCTACAATAGCACCTTGAGAGATAGAAGAATTCTCTGTGAAATATTTGATTGCATCGGCTTCTGTCCATCCTTTGGCGTGTATACCTGTATCCACTACCAAACGAATAGCCCTCCAGATTTCATTTACCAAACGACCAAAATCGTAATACGGATTCTGGTATCCGCCCATTTCTTTCGCCAATGCTTCTGAGTATAAACCCCAACCTTCGCTGTAGACACTAAAACCTGCCTGAGTTCTAAACTTAGGTACCGCCTCTAATTCTTGTGCTATAGAAATTTGCATGTGGTGCCCTGGGTTACCTTCATGATACGCAACACCTTCCATCGTGGTTTTCGGCATCGCATTCATATCAGATAAATGCACATAATACGTACCTTTTCTAGAACCGTCGGGCGTACCTGCAGAATAGTGCTGTGGCGCACCGTCTTGCTCACGAAATGCCTCTACCCTTTTTACCTGTAACTTTGCTTTTGGCAAAATACCAAAGTAGTCTGGCAGCTTCTTCGTTAGATCATCTAAGTACTTTGTCGACTCATCTAAATATCCCTGTCTACCTTCGTCTGTATTTGGAAAAAAGAATTGTGGGTCTGTATTTACAAATTTGAAAAAAGCATTTAAATCGCCATCAAAGCCAACCTCTTCTTTAATCGCCATCATTTCCCCTTTAATTCTAGCTACTTCTTGGAGTCCAATTTCATGAATCTCATCTGCCGTCATTCCGGTTGTTGTGAACACTTTTAGTCTATAGTTATAAAAGTCTTTTCCGTTCTCATGGCGGCTTACTCCCGTTGGGGTTTCTTCGGCATTATCTATTTCAGTTTCTAGCCAAGCTAAAAGCTTTTCATAAGATGGTTTAAAATATTCGTTAAGTACCTGCTCTGATTGTTCTTTAAGTGAAGTTGCTTGTTCTGCCGTTATTTTTTTTGATGCAAAAAGGGCATCGATTTTACCATTCATATCATTTAATAATGGCGTACCATCGCTTAATGATTTTGTTTGAGCGATAACCGTAGTAAATGCAAATTTCGGAGGAAGATTACCTGCCGTAGCTTGTTCTTTTGCTCTCACCACCAATTGATCAATACCTCTAGATGCCTCTTTTACTCTAGAGATATAAGCGTTCATATCTGATAGACTATCGACCTTATGAAAATTGATCAAATAACTTGGTAAACGCGTATGCATACCGCGCATTTGGTCAAAAACGTAATCTAAATTCTCAAAAGTGGCACCTTCTTTTAATGTCTCGTATTGATAAACCCATAAATCGTAAGACGTTTTATCGGCATCATTTAGCTTATCGTAATCGAATTTCTCTTTTAATTCGTTGGTAGTTTCGGTATACCACGCCAACTCTTTTTCTTCAGCTGCCTTACTTAAATCATCAATTTTATCATATTGATCTTTTCGACCTTGAGCGGTCAACGCCAACGGACTCATTTGTAACTGCTCTTCGTACTTATCATCGAACCATTTGTTCAATGCTACAGTCTGGTCTACCTCAACCTTTGGTTCTTCTTTACAAGAAGAGAGCAGCAGAAAAGCTATAGAAAAGCTTGTTGCAATGCTCGTAGAAATAATTTTTTTCATGATAATTGATTTTGGATTTAGCTTGTTATAATTCTGCTGACTTATGTACTAAAAAACAGCAGTTAGGGAAGATTTAAAGATAATCAATTTGCCTAAATGATTTATGCTAATAAATCGTCCATTTTATAATCACAAAATCTAACTAATGGAATACTAAACCCTTTTATATAAAAGCTTGTAGACCTTACCAAAAAAATCAACTTATCAATATAAGTTACCAGAGTAATCTGATTAATTCTTATAAAAAATATAAATCCATATTGATCGAGACAGCCTAAAGTTTAAGGTACTCATCAAAATTGCTATAGATGCTATTATAATATACACTCTAACAGGTGACAAATCAACAAAGTACCAGAAGAGCACTAAGCTTATAATCATTTGCGCCACCGATAATGCATAACTCACGAACATAGCACCAAAAAAGAAACCTGTCTCTTTTTCGAACTTGAAATCGCATTCGGGACACCTTGAATTCATCTTAGGCATTTTAAACAAAAATATATTTCCGCCCTCGCTAAAAACGTCTCCTTTTCTGCAATTAGGACATTTACACTTCAATACATCTACAACTTTGCTCATAACTACGATTATAATACTGCAAAATTAAGACACAAACTTCTTGATTCAGTTATATCATTCGCTCCATTATTTGTACTTTTAAGACATTCTTATGAAAATACCCGCTTTAAATATTCAACAATTCTTAGATAAAAAGCCTTTAGACAGCTTGTATGTCAACTCTTTTGCCACTCATATTGTGCTTAACCAAAATTTGATCAATAGACCACACAGCCATAATTTCTATTTGTGCGTTCTATTTACCAAAGGCACCGGCACTCATGAAATAGATTTCAACAGCTATACCATTGAACCTGGTATGGTATTTTTCTTAAAACCGGGTCAAACACATTTCTGGAAGTTCGAAACACAGCCAGAAGGGTTTATTTTCTTTCATTCACAAGAGTTTTATGAACTAAAGTATTTAGACCATACCTTAAGTTCTTTTCCATTTTATTATTCAAATCAGAATCCGCCATTTCTACAAGTATCCGAAGAAAAACTAGTTGATATCTCAATTCACTTTACCGAACTTTATAAAGAATACCGAGAAAACAATATTCTTCGAGAAGCTAAAATCACCAATCTTATCAATTGCATTTATATTGAACTGACCCGTGTGTATACAGCAGATGTTACTATAGAAAAATTAGGATCTGCTAGTTATTCTCAGATACTAGAGCAACTAGAAACACTAATCAACACTCATTTTTACAGTCAAAAGCTACCTAAATTTTATGCGTCGCAACTAAATATCACTACAAAACACTTAAACCGAGTGGTGCAAAAAACCATTAACAAAACCACTAGCCAATTAATTTCTGAACGCATATTACTTGAAGCGAAAAGATTAATTGTACATTCTAGCGACAATTTAGCTGGTATTGCAAATACACTTGAGTTTTCTGATTATGCTTATTTTTCAAAATTCTTTAAATCTAAAATAGGAGTGACCCCAATGGAATTTAGAAAAATGTATTTTCACTGAACCTATTATCAATTAAAACAGCATTACAATGAACCTAGAGAAAAACAAAAAAAATGCCATCGCTTTTTACCAAACAGCCTATTTGGGGCAACCAAAACTGGCTATAGAGAAATATGTAGGCAACGAATATATTCAGCACAACCCAGCAGTAGCGAACGGTACACAGGGTTTCATCGATTACTTTGAACGCATGCAAGTCGAATACCCAGAGAAATCTATTGAATTTGTTCGCAGTATTGCAGAGGGTGATCTTGTTGCCTTACACACGCACCAAACATGGCCTGGTAATGACCAATATATTACTATGGATTTTTTTAGATTTGACGACAATGGTAAAATTTGCGAACACTGGGATTCTATTCAGCAAATACCCGAAAAGTCTGAGAACCCTAATACCATGTTTTAATTATAATATCAACTAAAAGCAGCACTCATGCAGAACATCAATATTCAAGGTCTAAACTGGGACGCTAAGTCCTCTTTTCAACAAGGTCCGGCGAAAGCTCCCAGCCTAATTCGAAAAGCATTGTACAGCGATTCAATGAATCTATGTACCGAATTCGGGGTATCAATTGAAAACGATGCCGTAACAGATAAAGGTGATTTTACCATAAATGAGTATTTTGATATTACTGATATTACGAGAAAGAATCTTGAATCTGGCGCTAAACTACTTTCATTAGGTGGTGATCACTCGGTCACCTTCCCTATAATAAAAGCCTTTCATGAGCACTATCCAAAACTAGACATTCTACATATCGATGCCCACGCAGATCTGTACCATGACTATGAAGGTGACCCGTATTCTCACGCATGCCCTTTTGCACGTATTATGGAAAACGGTTTTGCCGTAAAACTGGTTCAAGTTGGGATAAGAACTCTGAATCCACATCAGGCTGCACAAGCAAAAAAGTACAATGTAGACGTTCATGAAATGCGGAACCTTGACCTAAATAACATTCCGAAATTTGAGAATCCGTTGTATATAACTTTAGATATGGATGGCTTTGACCCTGCCTTTGCACCGGGAGTTTCTCATCATGAGCCAGGCGGACTCTCATCGCGTCAAGTTTTAGATTTGATTCATAGTATTGATACCGAAATAGTAGGTGCCGATATCGTGGAATATAACCCTGATCGCGATTTTCATGACATGACCGCCTATTTGGCGGCAAAAATGATGAAAGAACTTATTGGCAAAATGATGGAACGTTAAATCATATTTCAATAAAAACCATTAAATTGACACTTTACTAAACCCAAACCCCTAATGCCGTTTTCCTTTAAAAATTTTATGAAACTCCATAAGGTTTCCTTGATATTGGCGGTATTGAGCTTTGTATTCTATTACACCTTTGCATATCACTTACAGCGAACAGATTTCATAAAGCTACTTACGCTCTTTGTTGCACTTTTCTTTTTCTGTTTTAAACTTATTCAGTTCGAAAAGCTCAACTTTAGATTTCTACTAGGTATAGGAGTAATTTTTAGGCTTATTTTTCTTTGTATAGAACCCAATCTATCTCAAGATTTTTATCGTTTTATTTGGGATGGTCATTTGGTATCTAGCGGTGCCAACCCTTATTTACACACCCCAGATCAGTTAATGGAAAACATGGTATCTATGATACCAAATGCCAATACTCTTTATGAAGGCATGGGCAGTTTAAGTGCGCGCCACTATAGCAATTACCCACCCTTGAACCAGATTATTTTCGCTATTGCAGCATTTGTAGGCGGTAAAAGTATTTTTGGGTCACTGCTAACCTTACGAGCAATTATTATACTTGCCGATATTGGTATATTCTATTTTGGCAGAAAGCTACTGAAAAACTTAAATAGATCTCCGCATTTAATATTCTGGTACTTTTTAAATCCGCTTGTAATTGTAGAGCTTACCGGCAACCTTCATTTCGAAGGGGTTATGCTGTTTTTCTTTATTCTAGCTATGTTTCTATTATCAATAGATAAATGGAAAACTGCAGGTATAGTTATAGCTTGTTCTATTTCAATAAAACTGGTACCGCTATTATTCTTACCACTTTTCTTTAAGTACTTAGGATGGAAAAAAAGCATCATTTTCTATGCTATCATTGGCATAACCTCTATTGTTCTTTTTCTACCGTTTAATACTCCAGAATTTATAGACAACTATTCTAAAACCCTGAAGCTTTGGTTCTCTAATTTTGAATTCAATGCTAGCATCTATAATATCGCTAAAAAAACTGCCATACATTTTGATGCAAAACCGTGGGAGTTTATTAAAGAATATGGTAAAATTACCCCGTTACTTACCATAGCCACCGTAGGGCTATTTACATTTTTACCAAAAAGATATGATCTAAACAGGTTACTCTGGTCTATGATGTGGGTTTTGACCATCTATTATTTTATGTCTACTACGGTACACCCTTGGTACGCCATTTTTCTGGTGTTACTTTCTATTTTTACCACGTATAGATATGCGATTATTTGGTCTGCCGCTATTGTACTGAGCTACTTCGCTTATTCTCAGGCAGATTTCAAAGAAAACCTCTGGCTTCTTGCCATTGAGTATATTTCAGTGTACGGCTTCATTATTTATGAAATTATTGCACATAATAACAAAAAGTGAAGTTTTTGTAAAAATTATGCAATGAGTGATGTCAAATAAATATAATTTGTACATTTACCCTGTAATGAACGAAATAAACTACTTTTTATATAGCACCGTGAGCCCATTGGCTCTAGCGCGCCCGTTCACATCTCGCCGTCGTCGCCCGTAAGGGTAAGATATAATTATGGAATTAGGTGAGTCCATTTCCGCACAACAAATCAAAACTTTTTTTACACATTTAAATCTAACTGGCAATGAACTTAATTGTTGCTAACGAATCACATTTTAAATACGCTCAGGATATTTGCGATACTATAGCCGATTCTGCTAAAGTTCGCGGTACTGGTATTGCGAAACGTACTCCAGAATACATCCAGAGAAAACTTTCTAACGGCAATGCTATTTTAGCTTTGGACGGAGAAAAATTTGCAGGGTTCTGTTATATTGAGATTTGGGGGCACGAGAAATTTGTTGCCAACTCCGGACTCATAGTACACCCAGACTACAGAGGTCAGGGACTTGCCAAGAAAATAAAAGCTAAGATTTTTGACCTTAGTAGAGAGAAATTTCCTGATGCTAAAATATTCGGAATTACTACCGGTTTGGCAGTTATGAAAATCAATAATGACCTTGGCTATAAACCTGTAACGTTCTCTGAACTTACAGATGATCCAGAATTCTGGAAAGGTTGTCAAACCTGCAAAAACTTCGATATTCTTACAAGAACAGAGCAGAAAATGTGCTTATGTACAGGTATGCTCTATGATGGTACCACGAAGAAAAAACCCGAAGAATCGAAAGAAATGAACGGCAAGGCTTTTACAAGATTAAAAAGTATTAAAGAGAGTTTGTTTCTCAAAAAGAAATAACAAGTATAGAGTAGAGTATAGAGTATAGAGTATAGAGTATAGAGTATAGAGTATAGAGTATAGAGTATAGAGTATAGAGTATAGAGTATAGAGTATAGAGTATAGAGTATAGAAAATTAAAAAATAGGAGCTGGATGATGAAGGTTTTTCAACCTTTTTTCTAACATCTCTTTTCTAAACACTATCAAACAAAACAATAATTACCCGGCATCACCGGATTTGAACATATTACAATGAAAAAATTAGTACTAGCATACAGCGGCGGATTAGATACATCTTATTGCGCTAAACATTTATCAAAAGATAAAGGATTTGAAGTTCATGCGGTAAGTGTAAATACTGGCGGATTTTCTTCGGATGAAATAAAAGAAATAGAGAAAAAAGCGATTGAATTAGGTGCAACTTCATATACATCAATTGATGCGGTACAGACATTTTATGATAAAGTAGTGAAGTACCTTATTTTTGGTAACGTACTAAAAAACAACACCTACCCACTTTCTGTAAGTGCAGAACGTATTGTACAGGCTATTGAAATTGTAAACTACGCAAAAAAAGTAGGTGCTGGTTACATTGCTCATGGTAGTACAGGCGCTGGTAACGACCAAGTTCGTTTCGATATGATTTTCCAAATCATTGCGCCAGAGATTGAAATCATTACTCCGATAAGAGATAACAAATTAGCAAGAGAAGAAGAGATTGCATACCTAAAAGAAAACGGAGTAGATTACCCTTGGGAGAAGGCTAAATATTCTATTAACAGAGGTCTTTGGGGAACATCAGTTGGTGGTGAAGAAACTTTAACTTCTGAAAAAGCATTACCAGACAGCGCTTACCCAAGTCAGTTACAAGAAAAGAACCCAACCGATGTAAAGCTGACTTTCGAAAAAGGAGAGCTAGTTGCTATCGACGGAAAAAAAGATTCTCCTGTTGCTAATATTGAAAAGTTAGAGGCTCTAGCTTCCAAGTACGCCATTGGTAGAGATATTCATGTTGGTGACACTATTATAGGCACTAAAGGTAGAGTTGGTTTTGAAGCTCCGGCATCCTTAATTATTATAAAAGCTCACCACTTATTAGAGAAGCATACGCTTACAAAGTGGCAACAATATCAAAAAGAACAACAAGGTAATTTCTACGGTATGCTATTGCATGAAGGCAACTACCTAGATCCTGTTATGAGAAACATAGAGACTTTCTTGACCGACACTCAAAAAACGGTTTCTGGTGATGTATTTGTTGGCTTATATCCTTTTCAGTTTAGACTACACGGTATCTCATCTAAACACGATTTAATGACCGATGCCTTTGGTAAATACGGCGAAGTAAATAAAGGTTGGACTGCAGATGACGCGAAAGGATTTATAAAAATTCTATCGAACTCTGGAAAGATTTATAACCATGTGAATGGGGATAAATAGGAATTAGGAAAAAGTAGTATTAAGTAAAGAGTACAAAGTATTAAGTAAAAAAGCTCAAGGCAAGCCTCTGAGCATTAAAATCTAGATTATTGAGTAAACACAGTACTTGATACTCTTTACACAAAATAAAAATATGATTAAAGCAGGTATTATTGGCGGTTCTGGTTATACGGGTGGTGAGCTTATTCGAATTCTATTGAATCATCCGGCTACGGAAATAGATTTTGTTTTCAGTACGACTAGAGCTGGCAAAAAAGTAACTACGGCACACCCTGATTTGTTAGGTACTACAGGCCTGGAATTTACAGGTAATGTAAACCTAGATGTGAATGTTGTTTTTCTATGTTTGGGTCATGGTAATTCTACCGCGTTCTTAAAAGAACATGATTTTTCCGAAGATACTGTCATCATCGATTTAAGTAATGATTTCAGACTAAACACTGATGCTGATTTTGAAGGAAAGCATTTTGTTTACGGATTACCAGAATTGAACAAAAGTGATATAGAGAACGCAAGATACATCGCTAACCCTGGCTGTTTTGCTACGGCAATTCAATTAGCATTATTACCTCTAGCACAGGCAAACCTTCTAGAAAATGAAGTTCATATCAATGCCGTAACCGGCAGTACTGGCGCAGGTGTTAGTCCATCAGCTACTTCACACTTTTCATGGAGAAATAATAATGTAAGCTGGTACAAACCTTTTACGCATCAGCACTTGGGAGAAATTAACGAGAGCCTACATTCACTTCAAAAGAATACGGGTAACTTATTTTTTATGCCGAATAGGGGAGATTTCACACGCGGAATTTTAGCGACATCATATACCAAATTTGAAGGCAGTTTAGCCGATGCTAAGAAAATCTATCAGGAATTTTATAAGGATGCTTTGTTTACCCAAATTTCCGAAGAACCCATTAATCTAAAGCAGGTAGTAAATACTAATCAATGTCATATTCATTTACATAAACACGATGATATTTTATTGATAACATCAGCAATTGACAACCTCTTAAAAGGAGCATCGGGTCAAGCAGTACAAAATATGAATCTCATTTTCGGATTAGAAGAAAATTTAGGGCTCAATTTGAAAGCGGGAGTATTTTAACTTCGGCTACGCTCAGTTACCTAACATAGGAGATGGTGAGAAATAGAAATACAGTTGATGGTTGATGGTTGATGGTTGATGAAAATTAAAAGACAAACATATTTAAAGGGATAAAGCTTAAAATAATAAAGTTTAATTATAAGTAGTGAAGATTAAGTACTAATAAATTAGGATATAATTTGTACTCATTACTTAATACAAAATACAATGAAAATAGCAATCATAGGTGCAGGTAATTTAGGACTTTCTATAGCAAACGGAATTCTAAAAAGTAATGGTGCAACGAGCATGTACCTTACTAAAAGAGACACCAAGTCTATTGCAGATTTTGAGAAATTTGACAAGGTTACGGTCACTAACGATAACCGTTTGGCCGTGCAAAATTCAGATATCTTAATCTTTGCAGTACAACCTGTTCATTTTGCTGCCATCTTAGAAAGCATAAAAGATCTATTGACCGAAAATCATGTGATTATATCTACAATAACCGGTTTCGGAATTGAAAAAATAGAAGCAGTTATCGGTAAAGACAATTACATTGTTAGAAGTATGCCCAATACAGCCATTTCCGTAGGTAAATCTATGACCTGCATCTGTAGTAATGAAAAAGGAAAAAAACGTATCGATTTAACAAAGGCTATCTTCAATAGAATGGGGCATTCTATGGAAATACCTGAGAACCAAATGCAAGCTGCAACAGTTATTTGTGCAAGTGGCGTAGCGTTTTGGATGCGCCTTATTCGCGCCACCACCCAAGGTGCCATACAATTAGGCTTCGATGCTAAAGAAGCACAAGAACTAGCAATGCACACTTGTAATGGCGCTGCAAGTTTATTAATAGATTCGGGCAATCATCCCGAAGAAGAGATTGATCGAGTAACCACGCCAATGG
Source organism: Maribacter sp. BPC-D8 (assembly GCF_035207705.1). Taxonomy (NCBI): domain Bacteria; kingdom Pseudomonadati; phylum Bacteroidota; class Flavobacteriia; order Flavobacteriales; family Flavobacteriaceae; genus Maribacter; species Maribacter sp. BPC-D8. The sequence goes on along the minus strand of NZ_CP128187.1, from coordinate 4,220,362 downwards.
GCTGCACTATTACCGGCTTAAATGAAATGGAGCACCAAGGTTTAAGCTCATCTTTAATACGCGGTATTATCGCATCGTATGATAAGATTACCGAATTTAAAACCAAATAAAAATCCATCATCAAATCAGTTCTTAACGAACTTGAATCCTTTTGAATTATGAAATTATTCGATGTTTACCCACTATATAATGTTACTCCCGTTTCTGCAAAAGGTATTGTAGTAACCGATGACAAAGGTCAAGACTATTTAGACTTTTACGGTGGTCATGCCGTAATATCTATTGGACATTCGCACCCACATTATGTGGAGCGCCTAAAAGATCAATTAGATAAAATCGGATTTTATAGTAATGCTGTTCAAAATCCGCTTCAAGTAGAATTAGCCGAAAAATTAGGTATCGCTTCTGGCTGCGAAGATTACAATCTGTTTCTGTGCAATTCTGGCGCCGAGGCAAATGAAAACGCACTTAAAATGGCATCTTTTGTTACCGGAAAATCGAAAGTTATCGCTTTCAATAACGGATTTCATGGTCGTACATCTGCTGCAGTAGCGGCAACCGACAATCCGTCTATAAATGCTGAAATTAATCAGCAGCATGAGGTGGTATTTCTTGACCTGAACGATATCAAAGGTTTTGAAAGAGAAATTTCAAAGAATGTCTGTGCCGTAATCATAGAATCAATACAAGGTGTAGGCGGATTGGATGAACCGACAACAGAATTCTTACAACAAGTGGCTTTGCTATGTAAAGAAAATGATGCCTTATTAATTGCTGATGAGGTGCAATGCGGATTCGGTAGAAGTGGTAAATTCTTCGGATTTCAACATCATAATATACAACCTGATATTATTAGTATTGCAAAAGGAATGGGGAACGGATTTCCTGTTGGTGGCGTTCTTATTCACGAAAGTATAAAAGCGAAATACGGAATGTTAGGTACTACTTTTGGTGGAAACCACTTGGCATGTGTAGCTACAATGGCAGTTTTAGAAGTTATTGAGAAAGAAAACTTAATCACCAATGCCGAAGAATTGGGAGTTTATTTCAATGAGAAGGCAAAAGAAATTCCGCAAGTAAAACGTGTAAAAGGTAGGGGATTAATGCTTGGGCTAGAGTTCGATTTTCAGGTAGCTGATCTTCGCAAAAAATTAATTTACGAGCACCACCTTTTTACCGGTGGCGCCAAAGACAAAACGGTACTTAGAATTTTACCCGCATTAAACATTACAAAACAAGATTTAGACGTGTTTTTCACCGCTCTTAAGACTGCTTTATCATGATAAAAACACTCAGCTTAGAAAAAAGAAATGCCGTTCTAAAACGTATGGCAGAATTGGTTCAACAAGAAGAATCAATTTTAATATCTGCAAATGAGAAAGATTTAAATTCTTTCGAATCTGCCGACATCGCAATGATTGATCGCTTAAAGGTGAATAAAGATAAGGTTAGAGAAATGGTTTCTTCCTTAAAAAAATTAGCAGCTCTACCAGATCCTTTGCATGTAGAACGTTTTCAATTTACGCATGACAACGGTTTAGAAATTAGTAATAAAACAGCTCCGTTCGGCACTATCATGATCATTTATGAATCTAGACCAGACGTAACTATTGAAGCTGCCGGTATCGCTTTTAAATCTGGAAACAAAATATTACTAAAAGGTGGTAAAGAATCGTTGAACTCGAACTTGGTTTTGGTCAATTTGTGGCATAAAGCTTTGGAATCTTGTGACTGTTCTGAAGATTGGATTACGTACTTGAATTATTCAAGAACAGAAACGCAGCAGTTTCTTGAAAAACCAACTCAAAAACTAGATTTAATTGTACCGCGTGGTGGAGAAAAATTAATTGCATTTGTAAAACAACATGCGCAATGCCCAGTAATTGTTAGCGGTCGTGGAAACAACTTTGTATATGTTTCTCATGAAGCAGATTTACAAATGGCTTTAGACGTAATTATCAATGCTAAGACCACAAAAATATCGGCATGCAATGCAGTTGACAAAGTGATTATCTCAAGAGACTTACCCCGTAAAATGGAGTTTTTAAATCACTTGGTCAAAACCCTTAAAAAGCACAATGTAGAAATTTTGACCGATGCCAAACTAGCCGGATTAGAAGGTACTTCGCAGATGGAAGATGAAGCTGTTTGGCATGAAGAATTTCTAGATTATAAAATTGTTATTGGGCAAGTGCCCGATGTTGATGAAGCCATACAACTTATCAATACTTACGGTGGCGGACATTCAGCTGCTATTATCACAAAAGATGAAGAAGAGGCTACCACTTTTATGCAATCTGTAGATACTGCGGCTGTGTATCATAATGCATCTACCCGTTTTACTGATGGCGGACAATTTGGTCTAGGTGGTGAACTAGCTATCAGTACCGATAAATTACACCAACGCGGACCAATTGGGTTACAACACCTAGTCACCAATAAATGGTACGTAAAAGGGAATGGACAGATTAGATAGTTAGGAGTTAGGAGTTAGGAGTTAGGAGTTAGGAAAAATTAAAACTCATCCTAGAAAAAATGAGACAAGCATGTTGAAAAAGAGAATTTTATTAAAATTGGGTTCCAATACCTTAACTAAGGATACCGACCATATTTCTCGTGGTAAAATTGAAGATATTGGTAGGCAAATAGCAGCTTTGAAAGATCAATATGAATTTATTATTGTGAGTTCTGGTGCTATTGCCGCAGCGAAACAATTTGTAAAACTGGAGCATAATGGCGAAGAAATCAATGTAAAACAGGCATTGGCATCTATTGGTCAGCCGCACTTAATGCGTATTTTTCAAGAGAATTTTAGAGAATTAGGTCTTTTTACATCACAGTGTTTACTATCATATTCCGACTTTGAAAAAGAGCAAACTAGAGTGAATATTAAAAACACGATAAACGTTCTGGTTGCTAATAATTTCATCCCTATCATTAATGAAAATGACACGGTAGCAACCGATGAAATTAAGTTTGGCGATAACGATAAATTAGCAGGACTAACAGCCTCTCTTTTATCCGCAGATATTCTAATTATTGCTACCAATACTTACGGTATTTATACGAAGTCATCCTTATCAACTACTACACCAAAAACTATCGAAACAGTATCGGATCTAAGCATCCTATTAAAAGAAATCGGAGAATCTAAATCTACGCATGGCACAGGCGGAATGCAATCTAAAATAGATGCAGCAACCATCGCTCAAAAAGCAGGTATTGAAACTTGGATTACAAATGGTTTAAAAGATCACTTCATTACCGACGCCATTGATAATAAAAGCACATTTACAAAAATCAAAGCATCATGAATTACCTTTCTATAAATGATATTGACTCTTTATCTACCTGGGTAAAAGAAGCTATATCGCTTAAAAAACAACCTAAGAAATTTAAAGCCTTGGGTAGTGACAAAACTATCGGACTCCTATTTTTCAACAACTCGCTACGTACACGTTTAAGTACTCAAAAAGCGGCATTGAATTTAGGTATGGAAGTTATTGTTATGAATTTTGGTAGTGAAGGCTGGGCTCTAGAATATGCCGACGGGACTATTATGGATCAAGGTACCTCTGAGCATATAAAAGAGGCTGCTCAAGTAATTTCTCAATATTGCGACATCATAGCAATACGTGCATTTGCAGGGTTGAAAGACAAAGATTTAGATGAAGCAGAAGAAGTATTAAACGGCTTTAAAACATACGCATCTGTGCCTATCGTAAATATGGAGAGTTCTGTGGGGCACCCTTTACAGGCACTTACCGATGCCATTACTTTAGAAGAACATAATTTTAAGAACAACCCAAAGGTAGTTTTGTCATGGGCACCACACCCAAGGGCTTTACCACACGCGGTCGCCAATTCTTTTATTCAAATGATGCAGAAGCAAAATGCCGAATTTGTGATTACACATCCTGAAGGTTATGAGCTAGACCCTAATATTACCAAAGATGCTAAGATTGAAAACAATCAAGAGAAGGCGCTAGAAAATGCCGATTTTGTATATGTAAAAAACTGGAGTAGTTATACCGATTACGGTCAAATAAAATCTCAAGATACTACTTGGCAAATGACCTTAAAAAAATTAGGAAAGGCTAAATTTATGCATTGTTTACCCGTACGTAGAAATGTAGTGGTTGCCGATGACGTTCTAGATAGTGCACAATCATTGGTCATTGAACAAGCGAATAACAGAACATACGCAGCACAATTGGTTCTAAAGAAAATACTGGAGAGCAATGAAAATTAATAGATGGATATATATTGGCATCGCATTATTTGCGCTCATATTATTTGTAGTCAACTTAACAGATATTGACCATAGCACTGCACACTGGAAAGCCTACATGGGTCCAGTAAGTAACATAATTCTTATTATCGCCATGGTACTCATGTTCAAATTTTCTGACGATGAAAAATAAACTAAGTGTCGTAAAAATTGGCGGTAATGTCATTGAAGATGAAAAGGCTTTAGCTATTTTTCTTACAGCGTTTGCAAAACTAGAAGGATTAAAAATATTAGTACATGGTGGCGGAAAACTAGCTACTCAACTAGCCACTAAATTAGGTGTTGAATCTAAAATGATAGACGGTAGACGTATTACCGATACCGAAACTGTAGATATCATTACCATGGTCTATGGCGGATTAGCAAACAAGAAAATCGTTGCCCAGCTGCAAGCAAAAAATATTAATGCTATCGGGTTAAGTGGTGCTGATGGTGACAGCATACAGGCACATAAACGCCCCATAAAAGAAATTGATTACGGATTTGTAGGTGATATCGATGGTGTAAATTCTGAATTCATTAGCAACCTTTTATCCATTAACCTCACGCCTATTTTCTGCGCATTATCGCATGATGGCGCCGGACAATTATTGAACACAAACGCAGATACCATCGCATCTGAAATTGCAATCGGTATGGCATCTACATATGAAACTACTCTTTATTATTGTTTTGAGAAAAAGGGTGTTTTACTAGATATTGCCGATGATAATAGTGTTGTAAAAAACATCAATACAACTACATATAAAGAACTATTATCAGCAGGAGTAATTGCTGACGGCATGCTACCTAAACTTCATAATTGCTTTCATGCACTAAACAACACTGTTAAAAAAGTATGTTTGGGCGATGTAACTATGTTAGACAAAAATACCGAACTGTTCACTACATTAACTCTATAGCATGAATCAAACCGAACTTACAGAAAGCGCGTTAGCATTATTGAAAAAATTAATTTCAATAGAATCTTTTTCTAAGGAAGAAGACAAGACTGCCGATGCGATACAAGCGTGGCTGGCAAAATACGACATCCCTACAGAAAGAGATGGCAACAATATTATAGCGAAGAATAAATTTTGGAACGATAGCAAACCTACTCTTCTTTTAAACTCGCATCACGATACTGTAAAACCTAATAAAGCATATACAAAAGACCCTTTTTTGCCCCACATTGAAGATGGTAAATTATTTGGGTTGGGGAGTAATGATGCCGGCGGACCTTTAGTGTCTCTTCTTGCAACTTTCGTGAATTATTACCATAACGAAAATCTCAGCCATAATATTCTAATGGTCGCTTCTGCAGAAGAAGAAAATGCAGGTGAGAATAGCTTACGCGGATTGTTACCAAAATTGCCCCATATTGATGTAGCTATCGTTGGCGAACCAACATTGATGCAACTGGCTATTGCTGAAAAAGGTTTAGTAGTTTTTGATGCTGTAGTAAAAGGGACTCCCTCGCACGCTGCACATCCTAATGATGATAATTCCATCTACAACTCCATTAAAGTTTTAGAATGGTTTAAGAACTATACATTTGAAAAATCGTCTGAAGCATTGGGAGATGTAAAAATGACCGTCACCCAAATTAGCGCAGGTTCACAACACAACGTAGTTCCAGCTCAAGTTGATATGGTCGTCGATGTTCGTGTAAATGATGCTTATAGCAACAAAGAAATTGCAGATTTACTAAAGAAGGATGCGCCATGCGAATTAAAGGAGCGATCTTTACGCCTGAATTCGTCGAAAATAGATAAAGACCATCCGTTAGTGAAATCGGGTATTGCTTTAGGTAGAACAACTTACGGCTCACCTACCCTCTCTGATCAAGCAGCTTTAAGTTGCCAGTCATTGAAAATAGGACCTGGAGATAGCACACGTTCTCACTCAGCAAATGAATTTATCTATGTTCATGAAATTGAAGAAGGTATAGATTTGTATATTAAATTATTAAAAGGATTTCTGCACTAAGCGTGCGGATAATTATTAAACTAATTTCAGTATTAAGTTTTGAACTTGATACTTGAACTTGACACTTGAATTATGAAACTCTGGGATAAAGGATTTAGCACTGATAAAAAGATTGATCATTTCACCGTTGGTAATGACAGAGAACTAGATTTACTTTTAGCTAAGTATGATGTTATTGCATCTAGAGCTCATGCTAAAATGTTAGGCGAAATTGGACTGATTACACCTAAAGAAACTCAAGACCTTGTAAGAGAGTTGAATACTATCGCTGCAAGAATAGAAAAAGGAACTTTTACTATTGAAAATTCTTTTGAAGACATGCATTCTAAAATAGAATACATGCTTACCCTTAGCTTAGGTGATACTGGTAAAAAAATACATACTGCCCGCTCTAGAAACGATCAAGTTTTAGTGGCTATGCACCTTTATTTGAAAGATGAATTAACAGAAATTAAATCGATGACCAAGTCGCTATTTAATCTTCTTTTAGTAAAAGCCCAAGAACATAAAGATGTTATGTTACCTGGGTATACGCATTTACAAATCGCTATGCCTTCTTCATTCGGACTCTGGTTTTCTGCCTATGCAGAAAGCTTAATAGACGACCTTTATTTTATTGAAGCCGCCTATAAAGTTGCTGACCAAAATCCATTAGGTAGTGCTGCTGGTTATGGTAGTTCATTTGCAATCGACCGTAAATTTACTACTAAAGAAATGGGCTTTAGCACACTAAAATACAATGTAGTCGCTGCTCAAATGAGTAGAGGAAAAGTAGAAAAAGCAACCGCTTTCGGTATCGCAAATATTGCCGCAACGCTTTCTAAAATGGCTATGGATATTTGTCTGTACATGAGCCAGAACTTTAACTTCATCTCTTTCCCAGATGAATTGACTACAGGTTCTAGCATTATGCCACATAAAAAAAATCCTGATGTTTTTGAATTGGTTCGTGGTAAATGTAACAAGCTACAGTCTATACCAAATCAGCTTACTTTAATCATCAATAACCTACCAAGCGGATACCATAGAGACCTGCAATTAGTGAAGGAAATTATTATACCGGCAATTCAAGACATGAAAGCGTGTTTAGAAATATTGACATTTAGTTTAAAAGAAATTAAAGTCAATAATGATATCTTAGAAGACCCGAAGTATGACTACCTATTTAGCGTTGACACTTTAAATGAGTTGGTGCAAAACGGCATGCCTTTTAGAGATGCCTACAAGAAAATGGGACAAGAAATTAACGAAGGTACTTTTACACCGAAGAGAGATATTCACCACACTCACGAAGGTAGTTTGGGCAATCTTTGTTTGAAGGAAATTAATGATAAAATGAAGGAGATTTAGTTCTCCTTCAAATATCTATCTGAATAAATTTTGGTGAACTGGGCTCCGAAAGTGACGATTAAACTAGAATAAGATACCCACAACATGACCAATATTATGCTACCAGCAGCGCCATAGGTCGAACCCGGCTCTGCTTTACCGAAATAGAACGCAAGCGCATATTTACCTATTAAAAACAATAATGCGGTTAATGCAGCACCTACCTTAACTGCTTTCCATCGAACATGGGTGCTGGGCAGGTATTTAAACATTGCTCCAAATAAGAGATAAATAAAGCCAAGAGATAATACAAAATCTAATCCAAAACCTAACTCTAACATACCGTCTGGCAAAAGTTTAGAAAGTTGTGTAGAAAAGGCAGACAATAATGAGGTGAGCACAAAACTTACCAATAATAGAAATCCTATAATTATTATAAATCCAAAGCCCTTTAATCTCATAAACAAAGTAGATAGCACTTCATTAGAGTATTTCGGTTTTACCTCCCAAATGTCATTTAACGAATTTTGTAACTGATAGAATACTCCGGTTGCACCATATATCAATACTCCTACTCCCAAAAGGGTCGCTACTAATGATGTTTGTTGACTACCGCGATCAGCTATCATTTCTTGAATTGATTGTGCCGTATCGGATCCCATAGCCGATGAAATTTCAGCAAATAACTCACCACGCACAATCTCTTTACCCCAAATTCCCCCAACTAATTCCAATATTAAAATCAATAAACCGGGCAAAGAGAGAATTGCATAATATGCTATAACCGCACTTATTTGAAATGGCTCTTTCTCCATCCATTCGTTATAGGTTTTCACCAGTAACTTAGGAATATGTTTTAGTCTGAATTTAGAGTTTTTCTCTTCTGTTTTTAGTGCCATTTATAGGTATTGAATGCTACATATAAATCTACGTTAGAGTACACACGTATTGTAACCCAATCAAAATAAATACTACCTCTTTACTTATTCGTTTAAGTGATTTTATCAGACACTCTTCAATAATTTATGAATGAACTCTAATTTATTCTTTACGGGTTCTGATATGATGAATGGGTATGGATCGTCTTCTCCCATAGATCGGCTCATACTATTCAATGCGAACAGTAACGGAATACCGGTATCCATCACTTTTTTAAAACTGGTTTCTTTGTAAGGATCGAAACTAGCATTCATCTTTAAATTTTTCTTGGCGGTAATCTTAGGATCTGTTTTGAGTCCAAAATTATAGGCGGTTTCCAAAACATCGGTCAAGTGTAGATAATGCGACCAGGTTTCTGCCCAATCTTCCCAGGGGTGCGATGATGCATACTTACTTATAAAACGTTGTTGCCAATTTGCTTGAGGACCATTGTTATAATGATTGTTCAAAGCATCAGCATATGACTGTGAATCATCTCCGAAAATAGTTCTGAATTCAGCCAATACATCAGGATTGTCACGAATAAGCAAGTCCCAAAAATAGTGTCCGACTTCATGCCTAAAATGACCGAGCAAGGTTCTATAACGTTCAGACATTTGTTGTTTGACTTGTTCTCGTACAACTGGATCTGCTTCAGAAATTAAAAGAGTAATTACGCCATTAGCATGACCAGTTTTTAAATCTTTTGACCCTTCTGGCAAATCGTCTTTCGCTAAAAAATCGAAGCAAAATCCCTTTAAATCGTCTGTAGTCTTACTTACTATAGGTAGTCTAAATCGCAATAATTGATATACCAATCTATGTTTGGCAATTTCAATGTGCTGCCACTTATTTAGATTGTCGTCATCTAGAATATCAGGTATGGTTCTATTTAAACTGCATGCTAAACAAAACTCATTTCCTTTTTCAACATCTACAAGCCAGTTACAAACATTATGTTTATGATTTCTACAGTATGTATAGGTTTTGTCTTCCAATTCTGGAAGTTGCCATTTAGTAGCATTTACATCTAAGGAAACTATCTTATTGTAATAAGAAGAATACCCTAAAAGGTAGCCACAGTTTACACATTTGTTATTCTCGAAAACAACTGTATTCTTACAGTTTGTACACTGAAATAATTTCATATCCTATCGTCTTTTAAACAGACAAGGACATTGTATTATTTGATCATCTTAAGATTTATAACCTCTTGATCGGTCAAATACCTCCAGTGTCCTCTTGGTAAATCTTTTTTAGTAAGACCACCATAAACAACCCTATCCATTCTTTGAATCGTATATCCTAAATTTTCAAAAATGCGTTCTACAATTTTATTCCTAGAACTATAAATCTCAATACCGACTTCTCTTTTTGGAGCATCAGCAATAAAGCTTACATCTTGTACACGAACTGCCTTTTCATCAACAACTACGCCTTCTTGAATCTTCTTTAAATCCGCACTTCTTAATTCTTGGTCTAAAACCAAATGATAAATCTTACGCATGCCGTTTACAGGGCTTTTCAACACCTTGGTCATGCTACCATCATTGGTGAACAAAAGTAAACCTGTATGTTCTTTTTCCAATTTATCTACCGGAAGTAATTTTGACTTAGAAGCACTAGATATTAATCCAGAAACGTGTCTTTTCCCTTTTTCATCACGTACAGTAGTAAGAAAGTCTTTTGGCTTGTTCAGCAATACATATTCTCTCTTCACAGGATTTAGTAATTGACCATCGAATTTTACTTCATCGCTCAACTTAACCTTATATCCCATTTCTATAATAGGCTTTCCATTTACAGTTACATTACCGGCAGCAATGTATATATCTGCATCTCTTCGAGAACATACCCCAGAGTTGGCAACATATTTATTTAATCTAATAGAATTTGGGTCTTGTGGTTTAGCTGGCGTCACATTTTTTTTAATGGGCGCATTACCACGAGCGAAGCTCTTCTTTTTAAAATTACCACCTTGCCTACCTGAAGCATTTTTTCCCCTACTAGAATCATCCCTACTCATAACTGTACCAATTTTGCACAAAGGTAGCAAATTGCGTTGTCGTTCAAATAGTTATATGAAACATATTACGAACAACTATAGTATTCTGTTTAAAACAAGGTCAACGTCTATGAGTAGAATACCAAAGACACCCATTACTATAATTAATTTAAGAATATTATGCAGCCAAACATAGTCTTTACGGGCGTTTGCCTTAAATAAAAGAAATATAAAAAGGACTAGCAATACCACACAAAGCATGAAATAAAAGTTCATATACCCCACATCGAACTTAAAAATTAGAAGTAATGATGGCACTAGGGTCAATAAAATCAATAAGCTGATAAGAACTTTAGAAGTTCGTGCTCCGTAAATTATCGGGATAGTTCTATAATTCTGAGCTAAATCTCCTGAAATATTTTCTAAATCTTTAATCATTTCTCGAGCTAGTATCAATAAAAAAAGAAATACTGCATGCATAAAAATCACTGGCTGAATATTCTTGTAGTAAATAAAAACCACAAAGAATGGTGTAATTGCCAAAGTGGCTGAAATAAAATTCCCTAAAAACGGAATTTTCTTCAACTTATGAGAATAGATCCAAATACCGAAAATGTATGATGAGAAGAAGAAAACAGCTCTAAAAGAAACATAACTGGCTGCTATTACTGCTAGAAAATTGAGCACAAAATACGTAGTTAACTTAAATCGCTGGCTTACCAAACGATCCAACATACTTTTTCGTGGTTTATTAATGAGGTCTTTTTCTGCATCGTAGAAATTATTGATAATATAACCCGCAGCAATAACCATAGCAGAAGCTATTACAATGACGAAAAGATTAACGTCAAAAACGACTTTACGAACAGGAAGCTCTGGCGCTAAAATATAAATCGACGCCAAATATTGGGCTAGCGCTATAACTAGAATGTTATACCCCCTAACCACTGAAAAAAGACTCAGTACTTTTAAAAGTAAGAGTTTATTTCTTCTATTAAGCATTTATGAAAATTACCTAAAAATTATAGACTACTTCTAGTTTGTAGTCTTTTAACGCAGTTTTAGCTTTTTCAAAATCTTCGGTGAAACCTAAAATATAACCACCACCACCTGAGCCACAAAGCTTTAAGTAGTAATCGTTAGTATCGATTCCGTTTTTCCATAAAGCATGAAATTTTGCAGGAATCATAGGTTTAAAATTATCTAAAACAACATGAGATAATTGCTTTAAATTACCGAACAATGACTGAATATTGCCATTTACAAAATCTTCTACACAAGCATCTGTATGCTTTATGAATTGATTTTTTAGCATTTTACGAAAACCGTCATTCTTCATTTGCTCCATGAAAATCTGAACCATTGGTGCAGTTTCTCCAATAATACCACTATCTAATAAGAATACAGCTCCTTTACCTTCTGCATTTTGAGAAGGAATGCTGGTAGACTCAATATTGTCTTTAGAGTTTATAAGAATTGGAAGGCTTAAGTAACTATTCAATGGATCTAGACCAGATGATTTACCATGAAAAAACGATTCCATTTTACCGAATATCGTTTTTAGTTTCAATAATTTTTCTCTGGTTAAGTTCTCTAGAACCGTTATTTTATCTTGTGCGTATTTATCATAAATAGCTGCGACTAAAGCACCACTACTACCTACACCATACCCTTGCGGTATAGAACTGTCAAAATACATACCTTCAGCAACATCAGCTTTTAAAAGATCTAAATCGAAAGAAACTAAACTTGGTTCTTCAACAGTTAGCTCTTCTAAATAAAGAGCAAATGCAGCTAAACTTTCGTTAGATTTTGTTGCCTCTTTTGAAACGCTTGCATCAGATTTCAAAGCTCCCTTATAAAAATTATAGGGTATTGATAATCCTTTGGAATCTTTAATGATACCATACTCTCCGAAGAGAAGAATTTTTGAATAAAAAAGAGGTCCTTTCATTTTAAAAACTAAGCTAATATTGATACTTATATAAATATAGTCAAAGATTCACATAAAGTTGAACGTTTTACCCTAAAAGGTTAAACAAAGTAGATGAATCATTCTTTTACAAACGTTTTTTATAAAAAAATAGTACATTAATTACCTACAACTTCTTAGCACCCAGACCAATTCGATCACAAATATACTGCCCATTTTGACAAAAAGGCACTAACTTCTCTTTTATAAACGGAAAAACGATATCCTTTTCATTTTCCGGATATAATACATGAACATTGGCACCTGCATCTAAGGTAAAGCAAACATGGGTATTAGATTCTTGCCTAAATTTCCAAATCTCATTAATTATTGAAAGGGTATTGGGCTTCATTAGTATGAAATACGGATTACTAGTCATCATCATCGCATGTAATGTAAGTGCTTCGCTTTCTACAATATTTATGAAAGTATCTAAATCACCATCTGCGAAAACCGATTTCAACTTTTCTAAATTGGTATGCGCCTGATCAAACCGCTGAGTCGCAAACGGGTGCCCATGCATTAACTCATGACCTACCGTACTACTTACTTGTTTCTCACCCTTATCAACTAATAAAATAGTATCATGAAAATTATTGAATAGCTCATGTACTGCGTACGGATACTTTATACCGAATAAGTTTGAGCTTCCTTCAATCGAAGCTGTTTCACCCCATTGCACCAAAGGTCCTTCAATACTGCGACATGCGCTACCTGAACCTAAACGAGACAAGAACGAAACTTTTCTATTAAAATATTCATCAGAAATAGACTCAGAGAAAGACCTCTCCATCTCCATAAAACATAATGCCAATGCTGACATACCACTCGCAGATGATGCTATACCACTACTATGCGGAAAAGAATTTGATGTATTTATAATAAAGTGATACTCTTTTAAAAACGGCAGATAGACTTCTATTCTTTTTAAAAATGTATTTATTTTCGGCTTAAATTCTTCTTTTGCTTCACCTTCAAATAATAAGTCGAACGAAAACTCATCACTTTTTTCGTCCTTCTTTTTATACTGAACACTAGTTTTAGTAACGCATGCAGCCAATGTAAAACTGATTGATGGGTTAGCAGGGATCTGATTCGCTCTCTTACCCCAATACTTTACCAAAGCAATATTGCTGGGCGAAGAATACGATACTGTGCCTTCTTCTTTCAATGTGGTATATGATGCTGGAATAAATTCTTTTTCTGACATTGAATATTCAATTTGTGCAAATATAGTTTTTAGGACTATCAATTAAAATAATTCCTTATTTTAGAGCTAAACACCAACCAATTGAAAAGAAAGCTTACATACATTCTTATTGGTATTGTCATTTGTTCGGTTATTGGATTTCTTAGCAGCGTGGTCACGCAAAGCTCTGTAAACGGATGGTATATGACATTGAACAAGCCAAGTTTTAATCCGCCAAACTGGATTTTCGCTCCCGTATGGAGTGCTCTATATATTATGATGGGCATATCTGCCGGTTGGGTCTGGGCAAAAGGCTTTCATCATAAATATGTAAAAACGGGATTGTACCATTTTGGTTTTCAACTACTTTTAAATGGACTGTGGAGTATTGTATTTTTCGGACTAAAACAACCATTTTATGGGCTACTCGTAATTATGGCACTTCTCGTAGTTTTATCTCTTACTATTAAATGGTTCAATGTCGTCAGCAAATTTGCTGCCATATTACTAATTCCGTATTTACTTTGGGTTTGTTTCGCTACAGCTTTGAATTACAAAATCTGGGAGCTGAATTAACCTAATTACTCAACTCTAATAATTTGTGCATGGTTCTATAGTTTCTGGTAGTTGCCAAAATTTTCAGTTTTCGCTCTATCAAATTATTATTCAATTTTGCTTTGCCATACCCAACTTTACACTTTAGATAAATACAATTATCAGAAATTGAAAACTCTTCGTTCTCGTACGATTCTGCCTTAAACGTAGTAAATTCTTCAACTTTCGGAACATCATTAAGCAATACAAAATAGACTTGCTTTCTTATAATTTCATCTTCCGATTCGAACGGATTATCATTAAGAATATCGCGTAATTGTGAAGTAGTCTTTACTATTACAGGTACTTCGAAACCAAAACTTTTTAAAATAGCTTTAGAAATCAATGCTTCTAATTCTGACGTATTCTGCAGTTCACTTTTAAAAACCACATTACCACTTTGAATGTACGTTTCAACATCTTGTAGTTTTAAACCATTGCACAGTTCTCGAAGTTCAGCCATCGGTATTTTATGTTTTCCGCTGACATTTATCCCTCTTAAAAATGCGATAAAAGTCTTCATTTTATGATTGATCCGCATTCAAACTTTCTACCACTCCGTTCGCTGCAATGTAACCACCTGTCCAAGCATTTTGAAAATTGAATCCGCCAGTAATGGCATCTACATTAATAATCTCACCTGCGAAATACAGCCCAGGCAGCATTTTACTTTCGTAGGTTTTAAAATTGATTTCCTTTAAATCTAAACCACCAGCGGTTACAAATTCTTCTTTAAAAGTACTTTTTCCGTTAACTTGAAAAACACCTGCAGTCAGTTGTTCTGCTAATGAAGTTAATTGTTGTTTAGATACTTCTGGCCATGTTGTGGTATCATCAATACCAGCTGATTTTACCAAATTCGCCCATAAACGTTTGGGGATATCTAGCACCTTGGTTCTTAAAATAGTTTTCTTTTCTACCTGCTTTACTTTTAAAAACAACTCTAACAATCCGTTTTGGTGATATTCTGGTACCCAATTCACCTGAATTTTAAATTGATAATTATACTGCTCTAAAATTCTCGCTCCCCATGCAGATAGCTTTAAAATAGCTGGTCCGCTCATTCCCCAATGCGTGACCAATAATGGTCCGTCTGAGCTTAAACCAGATGTATCTAATTTTGTTTTTCCTGTCTTTTTACCAAAGTTCTTTTTGGGTATTACGTTTACCTCGGCATGTGTAGCCACACCGGGTATATCTGCTATACGCTCATCTTTTATATTAAAAGTGAACAATGACGGTACAGGTGGAACAACGGTATGCCCTAATGCTTCAATATACTTCCACATTTTAGGATTGCTTCCCGTTGCCAAAATGAGCTTTTTGCAGTACATAAAACTCTCGCCTACGGCAACCTTCCAAATCTTAGCTCCTTCTTCCTCAATTTGCTCTATTCCGGTCACAGAACAAAGTGTTTTCACCTGAACTCCTAATCTATCTGCCTCTGAAATAAAACAGTCTATAATTGTCTGTGATGAATTACTAACAGGAAACATTCTACCATCTTCCTCGATTTTTAAAGCAACACCGCGTTCTTCAAAAAAACCGACGGTATCGCCACTGGCATAGGTATGAAAAGGACCTAAAAGTTCTTTTTCTCCTCTTGGATAGTTCTTGCTTAAATCTGCCGGATTAAATTCTGCATGGGTAACATTACAGCGACCACCACCAGAAATTTTCACCTTGGTCAGTACATCTTTACCACGTTCTAAAATAGCTATTTTAGTATTTGGTCTTTTTTCTGCGATATGTATTGCCGCATAAAAGCCTGCAGCACCACCACCAATTACTAAAACGTCGTACATTATTTTACCCGTTCTGGAAAGTTTGTAATAATACCATCTACCCCAATACGTTTCATTGCATCAATATCTGCAAGTTCATTAACCGTCCAAGTATATATTTTAAAACCGGCATCTCTAATCTCATTTGCCTTTTCTAAATCTAATTTATCAAAAGCAGGGTTTATAGCTACGGCATTTAATTCTTTAGCCACAGGTATGGCTTCTACAGGGTTTTCTTCAGTCAAGACTGCAATGGCTACGTTCGGGTTATGCTTACGCATTTCCTTCAGCTCATCCCAATTAAAACTTGAGATTACAAAATTCTCTGCAGACCAATTTCTTTGTTCGATATAGTAATTCATGATATGGTTAACCTTATCTGCAGTACCTGCACCTTTCAGCTCTATATTTAAAGCAACCTTGTTGTCAATTAGCTTTAAAACATCTTGAAGCATTGGTATTTTATGTCCACCCTCAACGACTACCTGCATTAAATCAACAATGTAATAATCTTCAATATTACCTGGTGCATTTGTTAATCGATCAAGCTTATCATCATGAAAAACAACAATCTCTCCACTTTTAATTTTAAAGACATCGATTTCTATCATATCAACACCCAAATCCATTGCTTTTTGAATAGATGGCAAGGTGTTTTCAGTTTCGTGACCCATAGCACCTCTATGACCAATTACTAACGGTTCTTCTTTCATATTACAAGATGCTAAAGTGATACAAATAAAAGCTAAGGCAATTCTTTTGAGCATATCTTAAGATTTTAATTCAAAAATAAAGGATTCTAAAGGATTTAAGTTGATTGCGACATGACCTTCTCCATTTTCTACTCGTAATGAATTCTCATGACCATAAAGTGCATCAAGTAATTGATAACTACCTTCTTTTAATTGCCATGTATTCATTAAATCGACCGGTAATTTTAAATCGAACGAAAAATGGTCGTTGACATCAAAATTTGAAACAACTATAAGTTTTTGATTCTCTGACCAACGAACATATGACAATACCCTGTGGTTGTAATTTTCAGTAATTTCTTTATTGTAAAAATGAATCTCGCGATAAGCACCCATTAAAGCCTCACTACTAATAGTAAAATTCAATAAACGTTTGTAGAAGTCTCTCAAAGAAGCTTCTTCTGGGGTAGATTGACCACCATCGAACTTTTTATTATTCACCCATCTTTGGTGATGAGGAACACCGATATAATCAAAGATTGATGTTCTTGACGCACTACCAAAACCTGCATGTTCAGCAGCTGGCTCACCAACTTCTTGCCCGAAATAAATCATCGTTGGCGATGTACTTATAGTTGCAGAAACGACCATTGCAGGTCTGCCTATTTCAGCATTACCTACAAATTCTGGACTAGCAATTCGCTGCTCGTCATGATTCTCTAAAAAGTGAAGCATGTTATGTTCTATATCATGCAAACCATTTTGCACTACCGGCAAATGATCAGACCAACCGTAGCCTTTCATTATATGTTTTAAGCCGTCATAGAAATCGACCTTGTCATATAAATAATCCATTTTTCCTTTATGGATATAGGTTCTATATAAATCTGGATTATACACCTCTGCCATTATAAAAGCATCGGGGTTTTTCATTTTGATAGATGAATTCATAAAGCTCCAAAACTCTACCGGAACCATTTCTGCCATATCATATCTAAAACCATCAACACCCATCGATAACCAATACAAGGCAACATCTCTAAACTTACGCCAAGAACTAGGCACTACTCTTTTTACCCAGTAATTAAAATGCTCTTCATAATCTTTCTCCCCAAAATCATTCGGCAGCATATCAAAATCTAACCTACCATCTGGTCTAACACCATAATTTATACGAACGGTCTCATACCAATCGTTCATATCTGGTTGCGGACTACGTGAACCATTACCTGTCCATTTCGCCGGAATCTCCTCTAATTTAGCATATGAGAAATCTGGAACGTCGCCACCTAATGGAACATAACCATCTCGCCATTGTGGAGTTTTAAATTCCGTTCCCGGGATGTAATAAAAATTATTGTCTTTTTCATATTCTACGGATGTATCATCGCCAAATCCGAAATCAGAAACCCCTTTAGGATTCGTCTTTCCTTCATACTTTCTAGCTACATGATTCGGCACAATATCAATAATCACCTTCATACCCGCCTTATGTGTACGATCAATAAGTGATTTGAACTCCTTTAACCTTTTTGAAGGGTCTTTAGCCAAATCGGGGTTAACATTGTAATAATCTTTAACTGCGTAAGGCGATCCTGCTCTACCCTTAACCACGTCTGGATCATCATTAGAAATACCAATTTCAGTATAGTCATTGATTACAGCGTGATGCGGTATACCTGTATACCAAATATGGGTGACACCTAAATCTTTAATTTCTGTAAGCGCTTTTTTATTAAAATCAGCAAACTTTCCTATCCCATTTTCTTCTATAGTACCCCATGGTTTGTTATTGGTATTCGTGTTACCAAAAAGTCTGGTAAATACATGATAAATTACAATCTTACTATTCATGGGGCAGTTCAATTTTAAACTTTAAAGCACTAAACTAAAGACTTATTACACAGTAGTCAATTCATCTGGAAACAATGCTACCTTTTTTCCATTTACACGAATGGTCACTTCTTCAGTTCCTGTCAAATGAAAAGTAGTGTTCTTAGCAGTGACATTTACTTTTATTATTCTGTTTCTAAAATTTACTTTAAAAGAATATGCACTCCATTGATTCGGTATTTGAGGCTTAAATGATAATTTATCATTTATAACACGCATACCTCCAAATCCTTCCACAATACTCATCCAAGTACCAGCCATAGATGTAATGTGCAAACCTTCTTCTACCTCTTTATTATAATCATCTAAATCTAATCTAGATGTTCTTAAATAGAAATTATATGCCTGTTCCATTCTACCTAATTTCGCTGCCTGAATACTATGTACACATGGTGACAAAGAAGATTCATGAACGGTAAAAGGTTCATAGAAATCGAAATGCTTTTCTAAATCTTCAGTAGAGAAATCTTCCTCAAAAAAGTAAAATCCCTGTAAAACATCTGCTTGTTTTATATACGGAGACCTTAAAATTCTGTCCCAACTCCATTTTTGATTAATAGGTCTTTCTGTTTTTGGTAAATCATCTACCCTTACCAAATCTTTATCTAAAAAGCCGTCTTGCTGTAAAAATACACCATGCTCTTTCGAATATGGAAAATACATTTTATTAGCTACTTTTCTCCATTTATCACACTCTCTATCGGTAAGCTGAGTTTTACCAATTATTCTATGATAATCATCTGAATAACCACTCTTAACTTTGTCTAGCTGGGTAAGCGTATAATTAATACACCATTTCGCTAAATAGTTTGTGTACCAGTTGTTATTGACATTGTTCTCATACTCATTAGGTCCTGTAACCCCAAGCATTACATATTTATTTTTATCCGTAGATAAGTTTACACGTTGATGCCAGAATCTAGAAATACCAATTAACACTTCTAATCCCATTTCAGGTATGTAGCTGTAATCGCCCGTATATCTAAAATAGTTATGGATTGCAAAGGCAATAGCCCCGTTTCTATGAATTTCTTCAAAGGTAATTTCCCATTCGTTATGGCATTCTTCACCATTCATGGTTACCATTGGGTACAATGCTGCACCATTAGAGAACCCTAATTTCTTCGCATTTTCAATAGCCTTTTCCAGATGATTGTAACGATATTTCAATAGCTTTCTTGCCACCTTATCATCTTTGGTAGCCATATAGAAAGGAATACAGTATGCTTCGGTATCCCAATAGGTACTACCGCCGTATTTTTCACCTGTAAAGCCTTTTGGACCAATATTCAATCTAGAATCTGTACCTAAATACGTTTGATTTAATTGAAAAATATTAAAACGAATACCTTGTTGCGCCTTTACATCGCCTTCAATTACAATATCGCTCATGTCCCAAATAGCAGCCCAAGCATCTTTTTGTTTTTGTAAAAGCTGCTCAAAACCTAAAGTACTTACTTCATCTAAACTATTATTTGCTACTTGTTTGAGTTCTTCATTTGGGTGATTTCTTGCAACAGTGTATCCACCAAATTTCGTCAACGTAACAGACGAATTTGCTTTTACATCTTGCCCAAATTTTAAAGACACAAAATTATCTGTCTTTTCTGAAGGAACACCTGTTACTTCAGCACCATCATACTTCAAAGAAGCCTGCATAAAAGTACAGGTCTTGAATTCTGTTTTCATGGTATGTGCCTCTATAAAAGCACGATTATCAGCTGTAC